>NZ_JBAPXX010000044.1:0-3190 GCF_049284435.1 Acinetobacter sp.
AATTCAACTGGGTCTACTTTAGATTTTTCTTGAACGCGGTCTAAAGCACCGTAAACGATACTTTCAGCAATAGATTTTTTACCATCTTGCATTACGTGGTTCATGAATTTAGCGATTGTTTGGCTGCTGAACTTAGGATCCGGAAGGATTTCACGAGCAGCGACTACGCGACGTCTTGGCATTTTAAACTACCTATAAAGATGACACTTCAGGTTTATCCAGCATGAGTACAAAGTGTCATGTACTACTCGCTGGCCTTACTATACGTCGCTTGGAATTTTCACAAAATTAATGCAGAAATCAGACAAGCGAGACGATAAAGGATTGCGGTTCTACGTTCTTAAAATTTAATTCTTAACGAATTATTTCTTAGGACGTTTAGTACCGTATTTAGAACGAGACTGGTTACGATCTTTAACACCAGCACAGTCTAAAGAACCACGAACGGTATGGTAACGTACACCTGGTAAGTCTTTAACACGACCACCACGGATAAGAACAACACTGTGCTCTTGTAGGTTATGGCCTTCACCACCGATGTAGCTAGAAACTTCGAAACCTGAAGTTAAGCGAACACGGCAAACTTTACGCATTGCTGAGTTAGGTTTTTTAGGTGTAGTTGTGTAAACACGTGTACAAACACCACGGCGCTGTGGACAAGCCTTCAACGCAGGAACTTTAGATTTTTCAACTAAAGTCGTACGACCCTTGCGGATCAACTGATTTGTTGTTGCCATTTGGCAATTCTCCCGTTAATAAAAAGCCCCAAAAAACTACTACTTTTTGAGGGCATGCAATTGTAATTCAAGATGCAAAATTGGTCAACCTACTCAAGCCAAGCAAATGCCGTTTCTCACGATATTTGCTTGCTTTTATTTGCCTTCAAAATTCGCTTATTTTTTTGAATTTTTACCGGCTTTTTGGGTAACGTCTTGAGCTTCAGATTCAGTTTCCGAATTTTCTTGATCCTCTACACCCTGCTGTGAAGTCTCTGTAGCAGCTTCTGCCTCGTCAGCAGCTTCTGGATGCAGTTCAGCTTCGATTTCCGGGTCAAATGAAGTTTTGGTTAAAGCCGGTTGTTGCGACTGCTTGTCTGCCGCAGGTTCAACCAACTCATCGTTGAGCGCCTCCAGCCCTTCACTCACCTTTTCATCTTCTTTCACTTCTGCTTCTTCAGAGCTTAGATCATTCTGCTCTTTTTTGACCAGCTTGACCTGGGTAATAGTGTTATTTCCCTCAATCGCAATATCTTTGTCCATGATCGGCTTATCTTTCGGAATCTCAACTTCCTGAGAGGCACTATTTAAGAGTTTCGGAGCTGCCTGTTGCAACAAACTGACTGCTTTCTCATAGGCAGCATAAGGAGACAATTGCGAATCCTGATGCTGAATCAGGTATTGGCGTGCATGCGAGAATGCTTCCTGAGCTTTCTGATTTACATCCTCGACAAAACGGTAGCTATATACAGCCCCAATCCCAGCACCCGCCAGAGGCGTCAGTTTGGTTAATCGCTCCAGAATCGAAATTTTTGGCAGATGATTCATCCATTCCCATTTAGCCTCTCCCTCATGACGACTTAACCATTGCTTGATGGCACTCACATCATTATCAGAACCTAGCATGGCTTGCAGCTGGGAGATATCATGAGTTTTAAGTGTATTGCTTAAAGCTTTTAAACCCAATAACAAGGTCTGTTTTTCCGCAATCAGGCTCAAGTCAATCTGTCTAAAGATATGCTGGACGATTTCCCGATCATCTTCTTTACTCAGGTCAAAACCATAAGAGCGACCGACTTGATAAATGGTACGCAATGCCATCAGTAAAGAGGCTGGAATATCAATCGCGGTGCCAAGCATTCCTGAAGCACCACTCACTGCACCCTGTACCGTCGCAATCCATTTGTTTTGTTCACCTAAAGCCTGTGAAATTCGCTTGGATCGATCGACGTCCTGAGTCAATTCCTCTAAATCTTTCGCTCCCGCTTCATTCAGAATGGCATCAACCGAACTGGTTTGATTACTGAATTGATTGAGGCGCTCATAAAAGTAATTCGATACTTTTTCGGTCAGATCGGGAGAAACGAAATGCGCGACATTATTCACAGTATTAAAACGGCGCCCGAGAAGTTGACGAGACACATTTGGAAGATGCTCGCGAAGCATTTGCTGAGGATTATCATATTTTTTAGCTGAAAAAGCGCTTTTCGTCTTCGCCGAACCGTCAATCACCTGATCGGAGTTAGACGGCTTCAGCGCTTTAGTCACCGAATCCGGCGCAACATGATTCAATAAATCCAATCCGGTTGAACTGAACTTTTTCGCCACTCCAAAGGCATTCGAAATCAGACCATTAGATTGTTTATTATTAGCATTTACCATTTTTTACCTCAGCATTCATGTGCTTGTATTTGGTATAAATACTAGGTGTAGTCAGCGTTTATCTCAACTTTATTCTGTTTCATTTAGTAAAACCCCTACACGCCGACTCACAAACTCAACCGACTGTCACACGGCATAACATTTGCCATAAGATTTCAAAAGTCTTTCTGCTATCATGTTCCCCATCATGAAATAAGGCTAAGCGCTGGATTGGGCGATTTTAAAACCCAGATATCTGCCGCTGAGCATAGAGCAAACTATAAGGATCTGTAGATGAAACGTGTTGTCATCACTGGCATGGGTATTAACTCATGTATTGGTAATACATTAGAGGATGTAAACCATTCTTTACAAAACGGGATTTCAGGAACACGTTTTAATCCGACTTATGCTGAACTCAATTTCAAAAGTCATGTCAGTGCTGCAGCCGAGCAGGATTTCGACGGGATCGACCGCAAACTGAAACGCTTTATGGGCGTATGTGCAATGTATGCATATAACTCAGCTCTTGCTGCAGTTGAACATGCAGGTTTAAAGGTTGAAGATCTAGCTGGCAACCCACGCTATGGTATTGCGGGTGGTTCAGGTGGTGGTTCAACTGCTTCTGTTATTGAAATGAACGAATTATTGCAAACCAAAGGTGCGCGTAAAGTCGGTCCTTTCTTTGTACCACGTAATATGACCAACACCATTACAGCAAACGTTGGCGTTGCATTCAAATTACAAGGCGTGGCGCATACCATTACCAGCGCATGTGCAACCTCTGCGGATGCGATTGGTTATGCTTACAACCTGATTCAACTCGGCAAACA
>NZ_JBAPXX010000045.1:0-51598 GCF_049284435.1 Acinetobacter sp.
TAAGTTGGGCTGAAGTATTTTGGTCTAACATTGCTAACGTCTCCAAAGGAGTAAATGTTTATTTGATAACAGGATATTAAATGAATTGAATAAATAGGTAAAACAGTTTGTTTTTATTTTGTTAATCGGATTTATAGATTTATTAAAAAATTCATCATTAATTTCAAAGTTCTATATGGGGTCGAAAGATTAATTTTCAAGTAGTTTAGAGCAAGAATAAGGATTTTCAGCTAAGATTAAAACAAGATATTTGAGACTTGAATGATGGAATTACAACGCGGTATTTATCAACATTATAAGGGGCAGCTTTATCAGGTGTTCCATGTCGCCACGCACAGTGAAACTGAAGAAAAGCTGGTGGTTTATCAATGTCTCTATGGGGATTATTCAATTTGGGTACGTCCTTTAACGATGTTCGCTGAAACCATTACCACCAACGATGATCGTGAAGTAGAGCGTTTTAAATTGATTCAGGCACTTTAAGCCAAACAGACTCAGGGAAGAGTGATGCAAAAATTCAGATGAATTTGAAAGATTCATGCAAGAATTATATGAAATATTTCATAGGCATGACTTTAACAGGCAGATCGCCTGCACCGATATCGCAATATAGAACCAGAATCTGGTCGATTTTTGTCTATGCTGATTCGTGCGCAACAATCCAAAAATATTCTGGAAATTGGCACCTCTACCGGCTATTCCACTTTATGGCTGGTAGAAGCGGCTCGGCAGACTCAAGCCAGGATTACAACTCTTGAACTTGATGCGAAACGGGTTGATCAGGCCAAGCAATATGCGACAGAAATTGATCTGGCAGATTTGATCGATTTTAAAGTGATTGATGCTCAAGTTTATCTTAAAGCAGAACAGGAAATATTTGATTTTATCCTGTTAGATGCTGAACGCGATGCTTATGTCAGTTACTGGCCACATTTGATTCGATTACTTAAAGCAAAGGGCGGGTTGTTGGTGGTCGATAATGTCATTTCACATGCAGCAGAAGTAGAAGAGTTTATCGCCTTAATTCAGCAAGACCCACGTTTTATTATGAGTACTGTACCCATAGGCGCAGGTTTGCTGATGGTGGGATTTCGTTAATTTGATTCGCTCTAATCCATGCAAATTTTATTAAAATGTAAATTATATTCGAGATATTTTTCTACGAATGCGGCTTTGTCTTGGCGTCTTAACAGGTTGTCATAAATAAATTCAGGAACGGGATGATACAGTTCGGTATGGCCATTACTATATACAATTTTCAGGTGGCGGCTTGAGGGATTATATTTCCAAGAAATCACGGTAAGCAGTTTTTGCATATGCGTTCCTCCACTGAATATTTCTTATCTTATCATTTGAACTTATGCCATATGGCTCTGCAGATGTATAGCTCAATTGTAAGAATGGGTAAGGATTATGAGAAAGAGAAGCAAAAGATATGCCTGAATTTTTAGATGATGGATCAAGAAAAAAATAGGACTGCAATATTTAAAGTCTTAACAAAATCATTTTAAAAAATAAAATCCAGTATTGCACTGCCATAAAAGTTTAAACCATAAAAAACCACGCTAAAAAGCGTGGTTTTTTTGAATCAGTTCAATCTAATTAAAATTAGATTTTACCAACTAGGTCGATTGAAGGAGCAAGAGTCGCATCGCCTTCTTTCCATTTAGCTGGGCAAACTTCGCCTGGGTGAGCATGTACGTACTGAGCTGCTTTAACTTTACGAAGAAGTTCTTGAGCATCACGGCCGATACCACCAGCGTTGATTTCAACGATTTGGATTTTACCTTCTGGATCGATCACGAAAGTACCACGATCAGCAAGGCCGTCAGCTTCGATTAATACGTCAAAGTTTTTAGCAAGTGTCCAGTTTGCATCACCAACCATTACATACTGGATTTTTTTGATTTCTTCTGAAGAATCGTGCCAAGCTTTGTGAGTGAAATGCGTGTCAGTAGAAACTGAGTAGATTTCAACGCCTAGTTTTTGGAATTCAGCGTAGTTGTCAGCAAGGTCACCAAGTTCAGTCGGGCAAACGAAAGTGAAGTCAGCTGGGTAGAAGAATACAACAGACCATTTGCCTTTCAGGTCAGCTTCAGTAACTTCAATGAATTTGCCGTTTTGGAATGCAGTTGCTTTAAATGGTTTAACTTCAGTATTAATTAAGCTCATCATTGTCTCCATGATTGAGGTAGTCTTTGATTTTGAATAAGAGTATCGAAATTTTGGTTGATGCTAAAATGGTATTTTTACATTACAAACATCGGAAAAACCGAATTAAGTAAAAACGCGCCACTTTGGCAAAATCGCTTTGTTCATTGAGCAGCATCAAGATGATGGCCTGATGACAAAATTATCTCTTTTTCCTCGTGCTAGCAAACATGATGTTGAAACCAAAAAATTCAAGGGCCAATTCGGAAAAAAGCATGATTTCCGCAAAATAATTTAAATATCAATTCTAAACTTAAACTGGTGATTAAAAGCAATTATGCAGACACAGGACAGCAGTGTAGATATTTTGACAGGTTTATGGCGGTGAATAGAAGGAAATAAGGCGATCAAAGTCAATTTGTCCGGCACTTAACAGAACTACGACTATCTGAAATCTAATGAACCAAGTAAAATAAACCTTTCCGGTTTTTTGATGTGGGTGTTTTCTCTGTGCAGAGTCATTTAAATGTAGATCAATGGATAATGGCGCGTGACCGTCACCGTTTAAATCGACTGAAAAAGGGGAAAGACGCAGATGCCAAGCAGTATCAGGAATTATTTGAAAAATCCAATCTGAAAGTACGGCAACGGCTTGAACGTCTTCCGAACATCAAGCTGAATCAGGATCTGCCGGTTACCCAGTACACTGACAAGCTGATTGCCGCGATTCAAAAGCATCAGGTGATTATTGTGGCCGGTGAAACCGGTTCTGGTAAAACCACCCAGTTACCACAAATTGCCATGCTGGCCGGACGTGGTCTGACCGGAATGATCGGGCATACCCAACCGCGCCGACTGGCAGCCCGCAGCGTATCACAGCGTATTGCTGAAGAAGTCGGCGAAAAACTCGGTGAATCAATTTCCTTTAAAGTGCGTTTTACGGAACAGGGTTCACAAGATTCAATTGTGCGCTTGATGACAGACGGTATCCTGCTTGCCGAACTGACGCATGACCGTTACCTGATCAAATATGACACGATTATTATTGATGAAGCACATGAACGCTCACTGAATATCGACTTCATTATGGGTTATCTAAAGCAGCTATTGCCGCGTCGTCCCGATCTGAAAGTCATCATTACTTCTGCAACCCTGGATGTAAACCGTTTTAGCAGTTACTTCAATGGTGCGCCAATTTTTGAAGTAGAAGGCCGCAGCTTTCCAGTTGAGCTGCGTTATCGCCCGATCTCGGAAATGAGCATTGGCGGTAGTGATGATGATGAGTTTGATGATTTTGAAGAAAACCTGCCCCGTGCCGTAGTCAAAGCAGTTGAAGAATGTTTTCAGGATGCACAGGAAAAAGGCCATCCTGAACATGCCGATATCCTGATTTTTGCCAGTACGGAGCAGGAAATTCGTGAGTTACAGGAAACCCTGATCAAACACGGGCCACGCCATACTGAAGTCTTAACTTTATATGCACGTCTGGCGCTGGCTGAACAGCAAAAAATCTTTAATCTTTCTAGTGGCGGGCGACGTATTATTATTGCCACCAACGTAGCAGAAACGGCTCTAACTGTTCCTAATATCCGGTATGTGATTGATAGCGGTTTTGCGCGTATTTCACGTTATAACTATCGTTCACGGGTGCAGCGCCTGCCAATTGAAGCTGTTTCTCAGGCAGCAGCCAATCAGCGTAAAGGCCGTTGTGGTCGTATTGCGCCGGGTGTCTGTATCCGCCTGTATTCTGAAGATGATTTCCTGAGCCGTCCTGAGTTTACCGAACCGGAAATCAAGCGAACCAACCTGGCATCTGTAATTCTGCAGATGCAAAGTCTGGGGCTAGGTTCACTCGAAGATTTCGATTTTATCGAACCACCTGATCACCGTCTGGTGAATGATGGTCGTAAGCTGTTGATCGAACTGGGGGCAATGTCTGAGAAAAATTCTCCTAAAACTGAAGCTGATAAAGCAAATCCCTCTAAATCTCCCTTTGAGAAAGGGAGACTTCAAAGCAGTGGATTAACCAAGATCGGTCAACAAATGGCGAAAATGCCGATTGACCCGCGTCTGGCCCGTATGATTATAGGTGGTGCACATTTTGGCGCGCTGAATGAAGTGCTGGTCATTGTGGCAGCACTTGCGGTTCAAGATCCGCGTGAACGCCCTGCGGACAAGCAGATGCAGGCTGATCAGAAACATGCCTTGTTCCGTGAAGCCGATTCTGATTTCCTGTTCTATATCAAGCTTTGGGAAACGCTGCACAATAATCGCGACAGCATGAGTGAAAATAAGCGCCGTACTTTTGCGCGTAATCACTTCTTGAGCTGGCTGCGTTTACGCGAATGGAAAAAGACGCATGAACAACTGGTAGACTTGGCTCAAGGCCTAAAACTGTCATTTAATGAAAAGAAAGCCAGTTATGAGAATCTGCACCGTGCCTTGTTGACCGGTCTGTTATCGTTTATCGCCAATAAGACCGATGAGCGTAATGTGTTTATGGCTGTGCGTCAGCAAAAAGCGCGGATTTTCCCGGCTTCTACATTGCACAAGACCAATACGCCGTGGGTGATGGCCTTTGAAATGGTGGAAACTTCTCAGGTGTATTTACGTACCCTTGCCAAGATTGAACCGGAATGGATTCTGCTGGCCGCACGTGACCTGCTCAAGCATCATTATTTTGAACCGCACTGGTCGAAAAAAGCTGGTGTAGTGAATGCCTATGATCAGATTTCGCTATTTGGTCTGATTATTGAGCCGAAACGCCCAATTAATTATGAAAAAGTAGATCAGGCGGCTGCGCATGAAATTTTCTTGCGGGATGCTTTAACTACCGGTCATCTAGGGATTAATCCGCCATTTTTAAAACATAACTTGCTGAAACTGGAAGAAGTCGAGCGGGTAGAAGACAAGCTGCGCCGTCGTGACCTGGTAGTAGATGAAGAAACCATTTACCAGTTCTATGCCTCTAAAGTGCCGCCTGAAGTGGCCAGCCGTCGTACTTTTGAAGATTGGCGTGCCACGGTAGAGCCTCAGCAGCCACGCTATTTATTTGTCGATGATGATGCGCTGTGGCTGAATGACCGTCCAACCACACAACAATTCCCGGACTATTTACAGAATGGCGAGCTGCGTCTGGCTGCAACCTATCGTTTTGACCCGAGTCATGATGAAGATGGCGCAACGGTTAAAATTCCACTGCAAGCTTTGGCCCAGGTAGATGAAGGCATCTGGTCATGGGGAATTCCGGGCTGGCGTCTGGATCTGATAGAAGCATTGCTGAAAGGTTTGCCGAAAGACAAGCGCCGTAATCTGGTACCGATTCCGGATACTGCACGAAAACTCATGGCAAAAGTGGATGCGCAGGATTTACAGAAACATATTTTTAGTTTCTTGGCATTCCAGCTGCGGGGCGATCAAATCACTGAGAAAGATTTCAGTTTTGACCGGGTCGATCAATATCTGTTGCCTTTTATCAAAGTTACTGATGAAAAAGGCCGTGTCATTGAGCAGGGCCGTGATCTGGCGGAGCTGAAAGCACGTTGCCGGACTGAAACACATAGTCCGGTCAAACAGCTTAAAGGTGAATTTAAAACCTTCCCGGAAAGCTTTGTATTTGAAGCATCGCAGAAAGTTACGGGTGTTGTGGTCAAGCAGTATCAGGCACTGGTGCCAAGCAAAACTTTTGCTGTGCTGGAACAAAAAGATGAATCTGGTGTGGTGATTCAGACTTTTAATGATCAGGCTGAAGCGATCAAAAAACATCGTGAAGGGGTGATCCGACTGGTGCATATGCAACTCGGAGACCTGACTCGTCAGTTAAAAAAACAGATTTCCAAACCTCTGGCGCTGGCTTATTCGCCACTTGGAGATAAAGCGCAACTGGAACAAATGTTAGTTTATGCCACACTACACATGTCCATTAATGAGCTGCCTGTCAATGCGCAAGAGTTTCAAAAGCTGGTTGAAGATGTAAAAAAATCTTTCCTGACTTATGGCCAAGTTGCCCTGAAAGAGATCACGGATATTTATATCCAGTGGCAGGAAATCCGCCGGAAATTATTGGTTTTAGACCATTCTGTGTTTGAAAAAAATATCAATGATATTGAAGATCAGCTTGATTTAATGAGCCTTTCTGACTTTGTATATCGTAAACCTTCCGATGTGTGGATCGAATTTCCACGTTATTTGAAAGCCTTGATCTTGCGTTTAGAGCGCTTGCCCAATAATCTACAAAGGGACAATTCCGCCATTGACCAAATTGATCAATGGATGGAAAAATTATTCGAGTTTAAAGATGACGCTCGCCTGAAAGAATTGTATTTCATGGTCGAAGAGTTAAGAATCTCATTGTTTTCACAACCGATGAAAACGAAAGCACCTGTTTCTCCAACTCGCTTGCAAAAAGTATGGGATCGTCTTGGAATCAGTTAAGATATAGGTAATTCAGATAAGGAATTTTACATGGGCATCCGCATTACGGGTACTGGCTTATTCCATCCGGAACATGTCATCACCAATGAAGAATTAGTTGAAAGTTTAAATGCTTATGTGGAACTGTTTAATCACGAAAATGCTGACAAAATCGCTGCAGGCGAAGTTGAAGCGCGTCGTGGTTCTAGCGCAGACTTTATTGAAAAAGCATCTGGCGTACAACGCCGTTATGTTGTAGAAAAATCAGGTATTCTTGATCCAAAACGCTTACGTCCAAATTTACGTGAACGTGCAGATGATGAAATTTCACTGCAAGCAGAATGGGGCGTAATCGCAGCCAAACAGGCGATGGAAAATGCCGGTGTGACTGCCGAAGACATTGATATCGTGATCTTGTCATGTTCGAATTTGCAACGTGCTTATCCTGCCGTAGCCATCGAGATTCAGACTGCTTTAGGCATCAAAGGCTATGCCTATGACATGAACGTGGCGTGTTCTGCAGCAACATTTGGTCTGAAACAGGCTTATGATGCGATCAAAGCTGGCGCGCGCCGTGTGTTACTAGTGAATGTGGAAATTACTTCTGCACATACCGATTTCCGTTCACGTGACTGTCACTTTATTTTTGGTGATGTGGCAACAGCTTCAATTATTGAAAATACCGACAGCAAAACCGGTTTTGAAATTCTGGATTCTGAGTTGTTTACCCAGTTCTCGAATAACATTCGCAATAACTTTGGTTTCTTGAATACCTCTGAAAATGCTGACATTGACGACAACCGTTTCCGTCAGGATGGTCGTAAGGTATTTAAAGAAGTCTGTCCACTGGTTGCGAAAATGATTACTGCGCAACTGGAAAAGAATCAGATTGAGCCGACAGGTGTTAAACGCTTCTGGTTACACCAGGCCAATGCCAGCATGAATGAACTGATCCTGAAACTGGTCGTTGGTAAAGAAAATGCCAAACCTGGTCTGGTGCCGATCATTCTGAATGAGTTTGCCAACACTTCTTCTGCTGGGGTGATCATCGCCTTGCACCGTAGTGCACATGAAGTTGAAGATGGTGAATACGGCGTGTTGTGTTCATTTGGTGCGGGTTATTCGGTGGGTTCGATTCTGGTCCAAAAGCGCGTGGCATAATCCGGAGTAAATAGGGAGCAGACAGATTGCAGGTCAAACATGATGGGGAATGGATTAGGCGTTTAAGTGCCTTATCCAAATTATATTTTACCCCTACCTTTTTAGGGGCTGAATATATTGATGCCAGTCGGCCTGCAATGTATGTCGGTAATCATTCCATGTACGGCATCTTTGATTCGCCGATGCTGATTGATTACCTCTATAACGAACATAAAGTGGCTGTGGTCAGTATTGCGGATCATAGCCATTTTTATGTGCCCTTATGGCGTGAAGCCGTGAAAAAGTTTGGGGCAGTCGATGGCATCCAGCATTATGTACGTGCTGTGATGCAGCAGGACTACTCCATTCTGGTGTTTCCGGGAGGTGGTCGCGAAGTACTCAAACGTCAGGGTGAACAGTATCAGCTGATCTGGAAGCAGCGCTACGGATTTTTAAAGCTCGCTCAGGAATTTAACTATGATATTGTCCCTTTTGCCGCGCTCGGTGGGGATGAAGTCTATGAGATTGGCTTTGATGCCAATAAGATCATCCAGCATAAATATTTTCAAAAGCTCCTCAAAGTACCACAACTCAACAAATTACTACGTCAGGGCGATGTGATTCCATCTTTGCCTAAACGATTATTTCCAAAACGCCTGCCATTTTATTTTCAGTTTATGCCGCCACAATCGATTGCTCAGGTTCAGACTCAGGAAGAGCTGATCGCATTTCGACACAGCTTGCAGCAACATATTTATACAGGTTTAGTCGAGCTTAAGGCGCTACGTCAGCAAAACTAAAAAAAGAAAAATTCTTCCTGTAAAATCTAGGCTATGATCTATTTTTAGCAATGAGGATGCATGGACTTTTTTATAGTGCAAGTGATGCCATAATGTATTTTTAAGTGTTCATTGATTGGCGATCAAGGACTCAGCATGATCCAATATAAAAATAAGATGATTGTAAGATGACCGAGGTGCACGTATGGAACAGGATAGCTTGGTAGCACCTTTAACGTTGTTGGCACAACAATGTTTACGGATTTCTCCGGAGCTGAACCAGCTTTATCTTGATCAGATGGCGATGATTGGTCATTTGAATGCACAAAATTTAATAAAAATTCAGCAGGATCAGTACCGGATTGAATTGCTGGATGGCCTGTTTTATATCCAGTTTCATATTCCCCATGCACTAGACTCTGGAACTGCACCTGCTTTGGTCGACAGTCATTTTTATTTTCAGCAATGTAAAGCGGAAGCACTAGAGGAATTCTTTTTGCAGGATATCTATTTCCTGACCGGGGATTTAAAACCGCAGCATTCGCTGTATTTACGTGACAAAGCCAAACAGTTACGTCAGCTTATCCTGGCTCAGGTTTATGCGTGGGTTAATGGCCCGGAACGGGTGTTCGAATTTCTGCGACAGATGTCGGTTGTTCAGGCTGAGATTATCGACCAGCAGCTGATCAAGGCCGGGTTGTATACAACACCCGTCATGCAAAACTTTGTTCAGGATGAACAAGAGATTCCACAGCAGATTCTTGAAAGCTTGCAACAGGCTTTTTCTTTGGAGTGCCTACAGCAGGATGAATTCCTATCGATCCAGTCATTGATGGACAGTCTGGATGAGTTCTGTTTTAGCGCCGCACAGTTTTTGCCTCCGGCGATGTTCCGGATTATGTCGCTGTCTTTTGAAGAGCGCTTTAATCTGCATGAACTGAATGATCATACTGATGATATCTGTTTGCTGTATCGGCATGCTGAGGAGCAAAGTAATCTGCTCGGTTTTGTCCGATTGATGAACCGGGACGTGTGGCATCGGGATGATTTATTATCCAAACGGAATTTCCTGGAAAATCATCCTTATTTATGGCAGAAAAAAGTAGCCCGATTGCCACTATTTGACTGTCATCGTGCAGTGAACTGGATATTCAAGCAACCGGCCGAGGTACTGGACTGGATTAGTAATAATATCCAGCATAGCAGTGTGCGAGTCGCAGTAACGGCCTTAAGTTTTATAGACAGCCATCATATTCATTCGCAGATTATTCTGGCGACCTTGCAATATTTTCAATATGTCTCAGCGCGACTGTTTATCCATAGCATGCATGAATATTCGATCCAGCATGACTGGTTTCAGCACCAGTATAATCAGGCGGTGGTATTAAAAGGCACACGCCAATCGATTGAGGATCAGCGGATTGCGATTAGTCCCTCAATTCTGTATTTGGATGAATGGATGGAGCTGTTACGCAATGTGGTCAAAATGGATGATCAGCTGACTAAAAAGGTTTATCTGAACTTGAGCCGGATGATGCAGGCTTATATGCAGCATTTATATAAAATTACGGCGCATTTACCAGATGAGGTTCTGGCGTATATTCAGCCTCAAAGCCAGCAGAACCGTGATTTCTATAATGTTCTGCACCGCTATCGCATTCCTTTTGCCGAATTCAGGCAGCTATTTTATTTGCAAAGCGGGCATGTACGTGAGTCACTATTTGACAGTTATGTGCGTGACTATCTAGTAGAGTATTTTTCCAGCCATACCGAGATATCGAAAAACCTGAGCTGGACCAGTTTGTTTAATCAGGCGGTCGTCTGGCATGATCAGATTCAAAAGCAGGAAATGATCGCCAAGCTGAAAAAACAGTTTGCACTAGTGAGCTGGACACCAATCACTCAGGTTTCATTTTTACTGTATTTCAACTGGCGTTTTGAAGAGCTTAAAACTTTGGATCGTATTCTGGAGGAAGCTAAAATTTTCAGGAACTGTCTGGCGGCAAGCTATGCGCAGCAAATTGTTGAAGGACAATATGTGGTCTTTCGTATGTCTCATCCCGCTGTGCGCCTACCCTTACTCTTGGGGTGTCAGTTGGTCAATGGACAGGTGATTTTTGATCAACTGGAATATCCGAATAACCAGAAAGCAGAAGCTGAATACAGCAATATCGCCATGCATTTTATTAACTGGCTCAACTTGCAGGCCTGACAGTTCAATACAGCTTGTTTTCCTCCATGACGCTTAACTTTTCCGCTAAAAATCGTTAGGCTATAGCCGTTCTTTTACGGTATTGCTCTTATGAAACAGGAAACTGCCCTTAAGTTACTCAAAGCAGGAGAAAATGTCTTTTTAACCGGTTCTGCCGGTGCGGGAAAAACCTATACGCTGAATCAATATATTAATTATTTAAAGGCGCGTAAGGTCGCCGTTGCCATTACTGCATCGACCGGGATTGCAGCCACGCATATGAATGGCATGACCATTCATACCTGGGCAGGCATTGGCATTAAAGACTTTTTGTCTGAAGAAGACTTAAAGCGGATGAAAGAGCGCAAATACTTAAAAGAACATCTGGAAAATGCGCAAGTCCTGATTATTGACGAAATTTCCATGCTGCATGCCAAGCAGCTGAATCTGGTCAATCAGGTACTGAAATATTTCAAGGAAAGTGATGAAGCCTTTGGTGGCATTCAGGTGATTGTAGCGGGTGACTTTTTCCAGTTACCGCCAGTCGGTAAAAATGATGAGCGCAACCGCGACAAATTCTGCTTTATGTCGGATGCCTGGGTCGAAGCCAAGTTTCGCGTTTGCTACCTGACCGAGCAGCATCGTCAGGGCAATGATTATCTGAATGACATCCTGAACGCGATTCGTGCGCAGGCGATTAGCCATGAACACCGCACTGCTTTACAGGCAACCCGACATCAAGAAATTGGCGAGACCTATACGCGCCTCTATACGCATAATATGGATGTCGACAGTATTAACTTTAAACATCTGAATGAAATTGACAATGATCCGCGCCAGTTTGATGCGCAGTGTGATGGCAATGAAAAGCTGATCGAGACTTTAAAATCGTCAGTGCGAGCGCCTGAAGCTTTAACCCTGAAAAAACATGCCAAAGTCATGTTTGTAAAAAACAACTTTGATATGGGTTATATCAATGGCAGCCTGGGCGAAGTCATCAGTTTTGAAGAAGATGATGAGTATGGCGTGCTGCCTAAAGTCAAGCTGACCGATGGCACTACACTGGTCGTTGAGCCTGAAACCTGGTCGGTAGACAATGAAGCCGGTAAAACCATTGCCAGTTTTCAGCAGATTCCATTGCGTCTGGCTTGGGCGATTACCATTCATAAATCACAAGGCATGACCCTGGAAGCTGCTGAAATTGATCTGAGTCATACTTTTGAAAAAGGTCAGGGCTATGTTGCCTTATCCCGTTTGAAAAGCTTAAATGGCTTACGTTTAAAAGGTTTTAATGAGCAGGCTTTAGAGCTCGATAGTCTGGCGATTAAAGCCGATCGCCGTTTTCAGGAACTGTCTGATGAAGCCGAAGCGAATTTTGAAAATGTCGATTTGACCGCACAGCATAAGGCCTTTATCCGACATTGTGGCGGGACTTTGAATGAAGTTGAAATCCAGCGCAATGAGAAGAAAATTTCCAAGAATGCGGGAAAACAAAGCTATGCCACTGCAACGCTAGACGAAACGCGTGAACTGTTTGAAGAAGGTTATGAAATTGCCGATATCGCGACTGAACGTGGTTTGACCCCGGCAACCATCATCAATCATTTGGGGCGTTTGCATAAAGAGCAGGGGCTGGATATCTCACTGGCGCATCCGGGTGAGGAAGTGGTGGAACAGGTACGCAAGATTTATAAACGCCTGACCAAGCGTCAAAACTCGGAACATTTTAATGATGACGGTTCTATTAAGCTGCGTCCGATTGTGGAATTGACCACGCCTAAAATGGCTTATGACCAGGTGCGTCTGGCACTACTATTTGTAGAATAATCATCAAAATGATGTTTAAGGGTTCTTAAGATGTACAGTTTATTCGTATACGGCACGCTTCGTCCGCAGCAACCCAATGCTCCTATTATGGAACGGATTGGAGGAAGCTGGAAAGCCGGTTATATCCGTGGGCATTTGCAGCAGCGTGGCTGGGGTGCTGAACTGGGTAGCCCGGGTATTCAGCTCAGTGATTCGGGTGAGACTGTTCAGGGTTATGTATTCATATCCGAGAATCTTCCCCAATATTGGGATGAGCTAAATGTATTTGAAGGCGATGAATATCAACGTATTCCGGTTAAAGTATATTTGGAAAATGATGAGGTGATAGAAAGTTTGGTCTATGCTTTGAAAGATTAGACTGGTGTATATCATTTATTGAATTTCAAATTTTTATCAGGTCACCGCTTTTAAAGATCATTCACTTTCCTTTGCTTGAATTTTGAAAGATCGAATTAATAAAGTATTCCATTGATCTGATAGTATCTTCTGAGCAAGCCTGAAGCACTGTTTTAGAGCTTAGCGCAAGATAATCAACGGGCGATCTGCATATTTCCGGTCATGTGATGTATTTTTGAGAAATCTTTGCATACTGGGAATACGCGCTGATGATTTGAACATTCATTGTGTACTAATCAATAAGGATAAAATCCCTGCCGCAATTAAAGGGCCGACTGGAACACCGCGTAATACCGCTACACCTGCCACTGTGCCTAATAACAGTCCGGCCACCACATCTGGCTGATTGGACATCAGCTTCACTCCACGTCCGCCCAGCCAAGCGACAAAGACACCAATGACGATTGCCAGCAAAGACTTCCAGCTCAGGAAAGATTTGAGAATACTTTCTCCTGAAATTTTGCCACTGGCAATCGGTGTCAGAACACCAATGGTCAGAATAATAATGCCGATATTTAAACCATGCGCCTGTACATAGGGCAATAAACTGCTGAGTGGCGTGATTTTCAAAACGATTAACACCGCTGCAGCAATGGTGACGGCACTATTGTGACTGAAAATACCGCAAGCCAGTAAAACCAAAAGAACAATCAGATTCAGATCAAGTTGCGACATAAGTGGGAGAGAAAGAATGAAAAATAAAGCTATTGTAGAGCTTTTCAACGCATGATACCTCGAAAACAGCGGAAGAAACCAAATTCATGACTGTTTCAGGATAGAATGCACAGATCTTCACTCGATACAGGTATAAACAGATGCTATTGGAAAAAATGTTGCAGTCACAAGGTTTCGGCTCCCGCAAGCATTGTCAGCAACTGATTAAAAATGGTGCTGTTTCAATTCAAGATGAAGTGATTGACAATCCCAAACATAAACTGGATTTGAATAACTTAAATTTCGAGGTTTATGGGAAAAGTCATACCTATCGAGAAAAAGTCTATATCGCATTAAATAAGCCACAAGGCTACGAGTGTTCGCATCAGGCGACGCATCACTTTAGTGTGTTTGACCTGTTTGATGACATTCTGTTGAATCGGGGAATTCAGTGTGTGGGGCGTCTGGATCAGGATACCACCGGACTGTTATTGCTGACCGATGATGGACAGTCTCTGCAAGCGCTCACCCATCCTAAAAAGCATGTCGCTAAAGTTTATCAGATGCAAACTGCGGATCTAGTCACGGATGAACAGATTCAACAGCTAGAACAGGGGGTCGAATTGAGAAATGAAAAAGGCATTTTCGCAGCTACTGAAGTGACTCGATTGGCTGAAAATCGTTTGCAAATGACCGTTCATCAAGGCGTCTATCATCAGGTAAAACGCATGCTGGCTGCCGTAGGCAATAAAGTTGAACAGCTACATCGTGCACAGATTGGTGCTTTGGCCTTGCCTGAACTGGCTGAAGGAGAATGGCTGTATTTAAATGCGGAGCAGGTGGCGCAGGCCAAATTCCGCTCTGAATAATAAATTTTTTATTCGCTTGAAATGTGATTTAAAAATAGGGCTTATTTCAGAAAACAGTGATAGGTCTGAAATTCATCATCCTTGATAAATCCCATGGATTCATACAATTTATGCGATTGATAATTGTTTTTTTGGGTTTCTAGCGTGATTCTTAAGGCCTGTTCATGTTTGGCAAATAAAATCGCGGTATCAATCAGTTGTTTGGCTGCGCCCTGACGTCGAAAAACCGGAGTGATATAGACATCATCCAGAATATAATAGGTCGAGCAGGCCACCGAAGAAAAACCCAGATACAGGATAATAAAGCCGGTAAAGGTATCATCTTTGGTATTAATGAAAATGACGGTCTGTCCATCTTCAAAACGTTGTTTTAAAAATTGGTAAGAGAGTTCAGGATTGGAAGACGTACCATAAAACTGTCGATATTCATCAAATAATACCGCCAGCTGATTCAGGTCTGCTGACTGGGCGCGTCGTACGAGCATTGCATACTCCATGCTAATTTTTTATTGATTATCAGCATCAAGCATAGCGAAGTTTGTGAGTGGCAGGCTTTAGAAATTGTTCGGAAATGCAACAATGTTAAATTTTGTCGCTTTCACCCAAAATGGCATTCAGTTCTTCAAATAAATCAAGATGATCATCATCCAGCTGGATCTCCTGATCATCCAATAGATTCAGGGCAGAACTGGAAAGCGCATTTTGCTCGGTTTTAGCTTCATTTTGTTTTAGCTTGCGCAAGCGGATCAGTTGTTCCAGATTAATATTCTGGTTTTCAATCGAGAAGGGGATCGATTTGGTAATCACCACCTGCTTGAAAAAAAGACGCACGGCCTGAGCTGGCGTAATCCCCAATTGCTTAAATACCGCAAAGGCTTGTTTCTTCTCTTGCGAGTCCAAGCGAATTTGATAAACTTCAGTTTTTCTCATAATATTTTTAAAGCTTTAAATTACTTAACTTTTCGCCTTTATTCTAATCAATTACATTTGAAATTCAATCTTAAAGCGACCGATTTTATAAAATAATCTGTAATGACAAGCGATTTACAGTGTCAATTCAAGTTGGGAGCTGAAATTCATGCTTTTCTGTGTGATCGGATCGACAAATTGAATATGTTTGGCCAATAAACTTAAAGGTGCAGAAAAATCATCTTCCGCCTTGTGCGCTACCTGTGGGTAAAAGGGATCGTTCTGAATCGGAATACCCAGATGATTCAAGTGCACCCGTAATTGGTGCTGTTTGCCAGTATGCGGTTTCAACTCATATTTAGCCCATTCTGTATTACGTTCCAGCAGGTCAATCGCTGTCTCGCTATTTGGCGTTCCGGCTAGCACGTGCATGGTATAAAAGGGCTGTCCCTTTTCCATTCTTAATCGCGTGATCAATGGTAATTTTAAATCAGGTTGATAGGCCGCAATCGCATGATAGGTTTTTTGTACCTGACGTGTAGCAAACATCTGCTGATATAGGCCACGCGATTCCACGCATTTGGAAATCAGAACTACACCTGCCGTTTCACGGTCCAGCCGGTGAATGGGGGTTAAATCTTCATTGCCGGTTTGCTTTTTAAGACGAACCAGTAGCGTTTCCTGCACATATTGTCCGGTCGGACTCATGGTCAAAAAATGCGGTTTATCGACCACCATGAAATGCTCATTTTCAAATAAAATCTGATGTTGAAAAGGAACATGCACTTCATGTGCCAAAAAGCGATAATAGAAACAGTGGCTATTGGACTGAAAAGGGCTTTCTGTAGTTAATTGATTGCCCTGAGCATCATAGACCAGACCTTCGGCGAAACGGGACTGCCATTCATCTGCTGCGATATGCGCAAATTGTGTGCATAAATAATCAAAAACTGTCAGGGGCGCATCCGGACTGGCTGGCAAAAACACTTTACTGGCACTGACCCCATTCAGCATGGGCGGGTTAAAATCAACAGTCGGTTGCATGGCAGGCAGATTAACCTCTTAAGGAGCAGATGTTTGTGAAAAAATACAGTTTCTCACACGGGTGAATAGGCTTTTAAAGCGTGGCGATGCTATCATATTTATTCTTTTGCATCATGTCGTGAGTAATATGCCTTATTCATTTAATGTCACTTTAAATCATGAAGACGATACCCAAAAACTGGCCAAGGTTCTGGCGGAAAATTTCCCTGCGGGGGTCGTGTATCTGATTGGTGACCTGGGGGCAGGAAAAACGACATTAACGCGCTATTATTTACAGCAGTTGGGTCATAAAGGTTCTGTGAAAAGTCCAACCTATACACTGGTTGAACCCTATCAAATCAATGGTCAGGATATTTTTCATTTTGATCTGTATCGCCTCAATGACCCGTATGAGCTGGAATTGATGGGCATCCGGGATTATCTGGAAACACCGAATGCGCTATTTTTATTTGAATGGCCATCCAAAGGTGGCGATGAAATTCCGCAAGCTGACCTGATTATTGAAATTTTAAAATCAGAAGATGAATTGACCCGTACTGCGAGTCTGATTTCTTCAAATCTGGTATTGCAACAGGCTTTGGAGCGTGAATTTTCAAATGGTTGATGATTTAAGTCTGCGCCGTATTCGTACCCTTGATCCTGCACTTGCCAACCAGATTGCCGCAGGTGAGGTGATTGAACGTCCGGCTTCTGTGGTCAAGGAATTACTGGAAAACTCGATTGATGCGGGTGCGACAGAACTGATCATTCGGGTTGAACAGGGCGGCAGTACTTTAATTGAAATCATCGACAATGGTCGTGGCATTCATGCTGAAGATCTGGCTTTGGCCGTCATGCGCCATGCCACCAGCAAGATCCAGAGCGCCGATGAGCTGTATGCGATTAGCAGTCTGGGCTTTCGTGGCGAAGCACTGGCTTCGATAGCAGCAGTTTCACGCCTGACCATGATCAGCAGTCAAAGTGACGAGGGCATCGGTTATCAGGTTGAAGTCAATGGCACAGCTTTTGATCATCAGGAAATTCAGGCTGTTGCAGCCTCAAAAGGAACGCATATCCGGGTTCAGGATTTGTTTTTTAATGTGCCTGCACGCCGTAAATTCCTGAAAAAACCGGGCACTGAATTTGGGCATATTGAAGAAATTGTGCGCCGTATGGCGTTAACGCATTTTGATATCCGGTTTGTGCTGGAACATAATGAAAGCATCAAGCTGAATTTACCCGTGGCGGATAGCGGCGCTTTGCGTTTTCAGCGGGTACAGCAATTGCTTGGCCGCCAGTTTACTGAAAATGCCTACTGGATCGATGCAGACAGTATCAACATGCGTTTGTCTGGCTGGCTCGGTCATCCTTCAGATGCGCGGGCACAGGCGGATCTACAATATGTTTATGTGAATGGCCGGATTGTCAAAGACAAAACCATTTCCCATGCCTTGCGTATGGCCTATGACGGTATCTTGCATGGTCATCAGCATGCGGCTTATTTACTGTTTTTGGAAGTTGATCCTGAAAATATCGATGTCAACGTTCATCCGACCAAGCATGAAATTCGCTTCCTGAATCAACGTGAAGTACACGAGTTTGTGCGGCATTATGCCAAGGAAACTCTGGCACAATTCCAGACTGCGACTGCGGATCTGGCCGAGGCGATGAAACAGGATCAACAGCCTAATTTTGTGGCGCCACAACCACGCTATCAGGAGCAGTTTAGCCTGCATCATGCTGCGCATTCGCAGCCGCAGGTGCTTAGAACGACATCTGCCTTAAGTGAAAATGAAACTTCAGATGTACTGACCGATTTTGCATCTTCACGTCCACAAACGGTGCATTACTCCCAAGATTACCGTAAATCTTATTCTGGTTCACAGCAGCTGAATAATGCCTTGCAAAGTTATTTAGCTCCGCTCAGAGAGAGTTCAGAAACTGAAACCTTTAATCCTGATCAGTCTTTCCAGACATATGTAAAGTCTAAAGTCGATGAGCATCCATTGGGCATTGCAATTGCCCAGTTACATGGTATCTACATTCTGGCGCAAAATACCGAAGGTCTGATTATTGTCGATATGCATGCGGCGCATGAACGTATCGTTTTGCAGCAAATGAAATCAGCCTGGGATAAACCTGAATTCTGGACGTCACAGCAATTGCTGATTCCAAAAGTCGTAAACATTAGCTGGATGCAGGCGATGCGGGTTGAAGAACTCAAGGATCAGCTGGCACGTTTAGGTCTGGAAATTGATCAGTATGGTGATGAGCAGGTGATTGTGCGCGGCGTCCCTGCTATTTTGCACAAGGCAGATTTTGATGCCCTGATTCCTGAATTATTGAATGATCTAGATCCGGGTGATCAGGCACAAAGTCTATTGCAGAAGCGTGACCAGATTCTGGCCGGCATGGCCTGTCATGGTGCAGTGCGAGCGCATCGTATCCTGAGTTTGTCTGAGATGAATGCTTTATTGCGTCAGATGGAACAAACCGAATTTGCCAGTCAATGTAATCATGGCCGTCCGACTTGGCGCGCCTTTCCATTGGCTCAACTAGATAAACTTTTTGCTCGAGGAGAGTAGTTTTACATGTCCAATCAATTGCCGGTCATCAATTTAATGGGGCCAACTGCAAGTGGTAAAACCGCTTTGGCATGTGAACTGTATGAGCAAGGAAATTTTGAGCTGATTTCAGTCGATTCTGCGCTGGTTTATCGGGAAATGGACATTGGTACAGCCAAGCCTTCTAAAGAGGAACTGGCGCGCTATCCGCATCATCTGATTGATATTATCAGTCCACTCGAAGTGTATTCTGTGGCCAACTTTGTCGAAGATGCTTGCCGCCTGATTGATGATATTCATATGCGTGGTAAAACCCCGATTCTGGTCGGTGGAACCATGCTTTATTTTAAGGCCTTGCTTGAAGGCTTGTCAGATAATTTACCGAGCGCAGACTATGCTATTCGAGCCGAGATCGAAGCCAAAGCTAAACAGGAGGGCTGGGAGGCTGTTTATGCAGAATTATGTGCAATCGATCCGATTGCCGGTGAAAAATTCAAGGTCAGCGACAAGCAACGCATTATTCGTGCCTTGGAAGTTTTTAAATTGACTGGTGAGCCGATTACAAAACTACAGGCAGAACAATCTAAAAACTTACCATATCGTTACAGTTTCCATAATTATGCGCTTATGCCAGATCGGTTAGAATTGCATGGGCGTATTGAACAACGTCTGGAAATTATGTGGAAAAGCGGTTTTTTAAATGAAGTTGTGAATTTAATTGAAAAATACGATTTTAATGAAAATTTACCTTCCATGCGTTCAGTGGGGTATCGTCAGGCTATAGAATTCTTAAAAAATGCTGATAAAACCAAGGAAAAGCAACGGGAAATGGAGGATAAAGCTTTATTTGCGACACGACAACTTGCAAAACGTCAATATACGTGGTTAAGGTCTTTGCAAGAAAAGCATAAATTTACAACATATTTTACGCTACAGCAGGCTCGAGAAGACTTGCGAAACTGTCACGGATAAAGCAAAATTTAGAGACTATCTTTTTTATAATTTTTAATTGAAAAATAGAGATAGTTTTTGCGCTGATTTTTAATTTTTTTGGAGTTATAACATGTCTAAAGGTCAAACTTTACAAGATCCATTCTTGAATTCTCTCCGTAAGGAACGTATCCCAGTATCTATCTTCCTGGTAAACGGTATTAAATTACAAGGTCATATCGAATCTTTTGACCAATACGTGGTTTTATTAAAAAATACAGTAAGCCAAATGGTTTATAAGCATGCAATTTCAACTGTAGTACCTGCACGTAATCCACGTCCTGCTGGCGCGCCTGCTGGTCCTCAAGGTGCGGGCTTCGGTGGTCAAGGTGCTGCTGGTGGCTTCGGTGGCGGTCAAGGTGCTGGTGGCTTCGGTGGTCAAGGTGGCTTCGGTGGTCAAGGCGGCGGCTTCGGTGGTCAAGGCGCTGGCTTTGGTGGTCAAGGCGCTGGCTTCGGTGGTCAAGGCGCTGGTTTTGACAACGATACTAAATTTGAAGACTCTTCAGACGATGAAAACAATCGTTAATTGAGTTTGAAAATTAAAAAAACCTCTCAATGAGAGGTTTTTTTATATCTGTAAGCTTTAAGTTGTTTAAATAAAAAAGCCAACGAGATGTCGTTGGCTTTTTAGGATTCTGGCTAGGCTTAACGGTTACGTTTAGGATCCAGTTGTGGGTCCTTGATTTCCACATAAGCATTATTGCGCGTTTCACGTAACCAGCTGTCTAATTCGGCATCAAATTGACGTTCACCCAGTAATTGACGGGCCATACGTTCCTGATATTCTTGTGTCATATCTTGTTGGCGTGTTTCGCTCACTTGCAGAATATGCCAGCCAAACTGGGATTGAAACGGTTTGCTGAACTGACCCACTGGGGTGCTTTTCATCTGCTGTTCAAATTCAGGCACCATTACGCCTGGGCTAACCCAACCCAGGCTTCCGCCATCACGAGCCGAGCCAGTATCATTAGAGAAAGTTGAAGCTAAAATAGTAAAATCTTCACCTTGTTTCAGGCGGTTATACAGACTGTCAATCATTTGTTTGGCATTTTCAGGACTTACCACTTCAGACGGTTGAATCAGAATGTGTCGTGTTAAATATTGAGGAACAAGGGCTTTCTGTTCGCCACCTTTACGTTCCAAGAGCTTCAGAACATGTACACCATCAGCCACAGGAATCAGTTCAGAAGTCTGACCCGGTTGCAGAGTGGTTACGCGTGCAGCCAGCTCTGCTGGAATTTCTGACAGATTTCTCACACCCATATCAGCAGCTTCGACTTTAATGTCACCAGTGCTGTACTTTTTGCTGATCGCCTGAATGTCATTGCTGCTATTTAATTCTTGCTTTACCTGTGTTGCAATTTGTTCAGCATTTTCACCGCTTACCCGTAAATGCAGTACATGGACCTGACTGCCAAGCAAGGCCTGACCTTGCGGGGTATTTAGGAAGTTTTTAACATCTTGATCTGTAATTTGAATGCGTGAAGTCACGATTTGTTGACGTAAACGGTTCAATGCCAAATCTTCAGCAATACGGTTACGTAAAGAAGCATAGGTATTTGGCGCCATGGCATCCAGTTTCTGCTGGAAGGCTTCCAGACTCGGTGAGCCAGAATCACGGGCAACTTTCAGAACAGCATCATTTAAAGATTTTTCATCTGGACGAATGTTGTAACGTTTAACTTGTTCAAGCTGTGCCTGACGAATAATCAGTTGCTCTAAGGCTTGTTGCTCAAGATATTGTTGTGGTGGAACTGCCTTTTTCTGTTTTTGCAGCTGATGAGAGATTTCAGCTACACCTTGAGCCAAATCACTACGCAGAATAATACTATTGTCGACTACAGCTACAACTTCATCTTTAGGTTGGGCAACAGCAAAAGTCGTCATCGCTGAAGAAAGGCATAGCGCAAGTGCGGTTGCTTTAAAAATTTGTTTTAACTGTTTTGTCTTCATTAACGTTCTGTCCAAGTTTGATTGATATTGTTAAAACCTAGAATACGATTTTCTAGTAATGAGGTGAGTTTGCTGCTTAACCCACCTAAGCCTTTCAGGCTGACTTCGGCCATAATAGCGCGTTTGGCTTTGACGTTGGAATCATTAACGTCATCTAAGTCATTGTAATATGAGCGACCATAAACAGAAACTCCCCAACAGCATGACTCATAGTTCACGCCAAGTAAATATTCCCGTGCGATACTATTGTCGAGATCAAACTGCGCATGTCCAACCAGACGCCAGTTGTTGGCAATGGGCTGGATAAATGAACCGACAATCTGGTCATAGTTGTCCTGACGGTTCGGAATATCTTTGCGATAGAAATAGCCTAAGTTATAAAGATTGCCTTGATCACCGGTATAATAAACCTGCACATCGCGCTGGGCATTCGATCCATTCGACATCCAGCTTGAGTTCAGATTAACGTGAACATTATTTGACAGTTGACTCGTCAGTTGAATAACAGGGCCGGTATGGCTTTCACGGTCAAATTCATCTGCGTCATTTTCCAGTGTCACACGACGATCTTCAAAGAAAAAGCTCTGTCCAATGCTGGCACGCAGACGCTCCAGACCTTCTTCATTAAATAGGCTATAGCTCAGACCTAAGGAGGCAAAGTTATTGTCTTCCAGGCGGTCATTACCATAAAAGCGACGCGCACTGAAAAGTTGATCATAATTAATCGAAGCAACGACTGAATCAAAGTTCGGCTGATTCTGCTGGTTTTCATATGGTGAATAGGCGTAGAACAGACGAGGCGTTAAGGTCTGTAGATACGTACCTTCTTTTTCGAAAATTAAACCGGTGTCCAGTGTGAATTGTGGTACCACAATTGAATTATTTTCACTAGACGCGCTACGGCTTTGGGTTTTTTCATCATAGAAAGTATTGATGTTGCGTACAGTCGCCTGAGGAATGAAGAATGACCACGGGGTAAAATGATTATAACGCACGGAAAAGTCGTTATAGATCCGTGTACCACTTGGCTGATATACTTTCTCACCCGTTGGGTCAGTATCAGCGAAATTTCTCAGGTCTTTCTGGAAATAAGCCGTATCGTTATTAAACTCAAGTTGTAATCCCAATGGATTGCCGGTTTTGTAATTGACTAAAAGCTGCGGCAAACGCGCATAAGGACGGTCTTCATCCAGTACAGTTGGATCTAGGGTCTGGAAATCTTCGACTTTGAATTGTGCCTTTAAGCCAGGAATACCATTTTTGTAATTGACTTCCCAGGCACGGCGTAAGTTCAGGTCGGTTTTAGAGTTCGGGTTGTTGTCCAGATCAGCGAAGTAATCTTTGTCTGAAGCGTAGTTATATTCAAGGTTGGTGGAGAGCTGATTATTGATCTGCCAGTTATGTAAGAAATGCAGGCTTTTACGATCCTCATCGCTATAGCTTTCATCAGAAGGTAAATAACCTCCCCAAATACGGCTTTCACCATAATTCTCAGTCAGATAACGGAACTCGCCATCCAACATTGCACCACGATCGCCAATATAACGTGGCGTAATCGTCGCATCATATTGCGGTGCCAAATTCAGGTAAACTGGAACACCTAGTTCCAGACCACCATCATTGGTAAAACCAAATGTTGGCGTCAGAATACCGGTAGTGCGGCGGTCATCAATCGGGAAGTTAAAATAAGGTACAGCCAATACCGGAACATCTTTAACATACAACTTGGTATTCCGGGTTTCACCACGTCCAGTTTCCTGGTTCAGCTTGATTTTTTCTGCCTGGATTTTCCAAGTCGGTTTTTGCTCAGGTGGACAGGTGGTATAGGTCCCATTTTCCAGTTCTACCGTCTCGGTCGAGGTTCTGGCGATCTTTTCTGCCCGACCATGCGCATGTTGCTGTTCGGCAATATAGAAGCTGTTATTTAGGTCGCCTTCTTGGGTCTTTAAATTATAATTAATATCATCACTTTGCGAGAGCAGGCCACCCTGAGCAAGTTGTACACGACCTTCTGCTTTGGCATAGGTCTGGGTTTGATCAATCGTTACGCGTTCAGCACGAATCTGACGACCTTGCTGGTCAATGATGACATTGCCTTCTAAATAAGAGTCACCTGCTGGATTGTAGTGACCATAATCTGCAGTAATGGTGGATGTGGCCTGGTCGGGTGCAACGGTTGCTGCATCTGGGGCAATCGGGGTCACCCAGGTGCCTTCACAATAAGCCGAACTTAAATATTTTTCCTGACGTTGCTGTGCTTCAGCCGAGGATTTATCGACATAGTATTGCGAAAAGAATGCTTCACCTGGATAGGTCTCATTTATGCGCTGTTTGAGTTGTTCTGCATTTACATCGGACGAGACATTTGATGCAGCATAGCCGGAGGCTGAGCTGCCACATAAAAGGGTTAAGATCGCAGTCGCTAGAGGATTTATTTTAAAGTGATGCTTCATTTGTCTCATTAACCAATCATGCTTTTATCGCAATTAATTATTGTCGCATCATAGAGAAAAAGTTGATAAGTAGCTACACTTAGCACTTTAAAAACTCAGCCTGTATTAGAATTAATTGCAAATGAATACACAACGCGAACAATTGATACAATCTTGGATTGCCTCTGTACTCGGTTCAGATCAATTTGAAACTCATTTTTTAGCAGGTGATGCCAGCTTCCGTCGTTATGCACGAATCAAACTGAATAATAAAACATTTATGCTGATGGATGCACCACCAGAAAAAGAAGATTGTGTGCCTTTTGTGACGATAGATGAGTTTTTTGATGCACATGGCGTGCGCGTTCCGCATATCGTGGCAAAAGACCTGGAAAATGGCCTTTTACTGCTCGAAGACTTTGGTGATGTGCTGCTGTCGAATCTGCTGAATGACGAGACTGTAGATGCCTATTATGAGCAAAGTTTTAAACAGCTTATTCAGCTGCAATCGATTGCTGGAGAAGGGCATGTCCCAGCGTACTCGTATGAAAAACTGATTTCAGAAATGGAATTATTGACCGACTGGATGTTGCCAGCATTAAAGGTTCAACCGACTGAATCAGAAAGCGCCTTGATCAAACGCACTTTTGCGATTTTGGCTAATGCCGCATTGGCACAGCCACAGGTGATCGTGCATCGGGATTTTCATAGCCGTAACTTGATGAAAATCTATAATGAAGCCGAACTGGGGGTGATTGATTTTCAGGATGCCGTGATTGGTGCGGATACTTATGACCTGATCTCGATTACCCGTGATGCCTATGTACAGTGGAATGCTGATCATGTGTATCGCTGGTTCAAAACTTTCTATGAGTTATTGCCAGTATCTGCTAAAGAAGACCGTGACTTTGAACAGTTTAAAAAAGATGCTGACATGATGGCGATTCAGCGTCATATCAAGATCCTCGGTATTTTTGTGCGTCTGTTTGAACGTGATGGCAAGTCGGGTTATCTCAAGGACTTACCACGTGTGATGTGGTATCTGCTTGAAGAATCTAAGTCTTATGTAGAACTAGAGCCATTCATGCAGTTTATGCGTGATCGAGTCATGCCAGCCTTTGAAGCAAAATATGGGTCATATGAGGTGGCTGTCTAAATGAAAGCGATGATTTTGGCCGCAGGTCTTGGCAATCGTATGCGGCCGCTAACGCTGCATACACCAAAGCCTTTGCTGGAAGTTGGGGGCAAGCCCTTAATCGTCTGGCATATAGAGAAACTGGCTGCGATCGGTGTCACTGAAATTGTCATCAATACGGCTTGGCTCGGCGAAAAACTGGCTCAAGCTTTGGGTGATGGTTCGCAATTTGGCGTATACATCCTTTGGTCACATGAGGGTGAAGGTCTGGAAACCGCTGGTGGAATCATTAATGCCTTGCCACTACTCGGTGATGAACCTTTTATTCTGTTAAATGGCGATGTCTGGACTACGATGGATTTTGCACCTTTATTAGCTGTTGATCTAAAGGGTAATTTGGCACATCTCGTACTTGTGCAGAACCCTGAACAACATCCAGAAGGTGATTTCACGCTTGCAGAAGGGAAAGCTTATACCTTTGATCGGCAAGTCGAAGGTGAAAACCTGACTTTTAGTGGTGTATCAGTACTTGATCCGAAGATGTTCCAAAGTTTAGAGGCAGGCAAGCGTCCTTTAGCTCCGTTGCTAAAAGCAGTAATGCAGAATCAGCAGGTTGCAGCTTCTAAACTGGCAGGTATTTGGGTTGATGTGGGAACCCCGGAGCGTTTAGCGGCACTGGATTTGGCAATCCGTGAAGGGAAGTCTGCTTAAGTGAATATTCACTAAGCACTGCCTACTGTGCCAATATAGAGAAAAGGGTATACTTCCACCTAACTTTTCGAGCGTAGATTGTTTATGCATATGTTTTTTCAAGAACTAAAGCAGGGTAGCCAGGCTTTGGGTTTAGAGCTACCTGATGAAGCTTTAAATTTATTACTCAAGTATCAGGATGCTTTAGTGCTGTGGAACAAAGCATACAATTTGACTGCAATCCGTGATCCAAAAGAAATGCTGGTCAAGCATCTGCTCGACAGTTTAAGTATTTTAAAGGACTTGCCTGTGGGCAGATTGCTGGATATCGGCACAGGTGGTGGTATGCCGGGCATGATCATTGCTTTATGTCAGCCTGAGCGTGAATGTGTATTACTGGATTCTAACGGTAAAAAAATTCGTTTCCTCAAGCAGTTTATTGCTGACTTAAAACTTAAAAATGTTATTGCCGTGCAAACGCGTGTTGAAAACGAAGACAGCATCAATGAACTGGGTCAATTTGATGTGATTACCAGCCGTGCTTTTGCATCATTAACAGACTTTGTGGATGCTTCTAAGCCGTATATGCATGAGCAAACAATTATTGCCTCAATGAAAGGCTTAATTCCTGAAGATGAAGTTGCTACTTTAAAAAATGAATTTAGTTGTGAGATTATTGAACTTAAAGTTCCGCGCTTAGACGAACAGCGTCATTTACTTCTATTAAAACGTATTTAAGATTTTTAAAGGGATTGGGGGCAACATGGCACAAATTATTGCGATTGCAAACCAAAAAGGTGGTGTAGGTAAAACCACAACCGCAGTAAATTTGGCGGCATCTTTAGCTGTGTTAAAAAAACGTGTTTTGCTGGTCGATATGGATTCGCAAGGCAATGCGACCATGGGGTCTGGCATTCAGAAGAATGACCTGCTTTATTCGGTTACCGATGTGTTGCTGGGTGAAGTACCGATTGAAACGGCGATCTCTAAAGCAGAAGTCGGTTACAAGGTTCTTGGGGCAAACCGTGATCTGGCTGGGGTTGAGTTGGCGATTGCAGAGCAGCAAGGGCGTGAGTTCATTTTGCGGGATGCATTGCAGGAAATTGAATCCTCATTTGATTATATTATTGTCGACTGTGCACCAAGTTTAAGCCTGATTACTGTCAATGCGTTGGCAGCCGTGGATGGTGTGCTGATTCCAATGCAGTGTGAATACTATGCACTGGAAGGTCTGGCGGATTTAACCCAAACCATCGACCGGATTCAGCAAGCATTGAATCCAGACCTGCAAATTGTTGGTGTATTACGCACCATGTACGATGCACGCAATGCCTTGACCCGTGACGTATCTGAAGAATTAGAACAATATTTCGGTAAAAAACTGTATGAAACCGTGATTCCACGGAACATTCGTCTGGCTGAAGCGCCAGCACATGGTTTGCCGGTGATTTATTTTGAAAAAAGCTCAAAGGGTGCAGTTGCTTACTTAAATCTGGCAGCTGAAGTATTAAAGAAAAGCAAAGTGAAAAAAGGAAGTAAAGCATGACCGTCAAGAAACGTGGGCTCGCCAAAGGTCGTGGCTTGGATGCCTTGCTAGGCTCAATTCAAAAAGAAAAATTACAACTCGAAGCCCAAGGTCTTGATCATGGTCAGTTGAAACAGATTGATGTGAACTTGCTCAAGCGTGGTGAATATCAGCCGCGCCGTTATATTAACGAGCAGGATTTGCAGGAACTGGCGGCATCGATTGAAAAGCATGGCATCATGCAGCCAATCGTGATCCGTCCGGTTGACGATGAACGCTATCCGTATGAAATTATTGCGGGTGAGCGTCGCTGGCGTGCTGCACAGCTGGCGGGTTTGACCGAGGTTCCTGCGATTGTACGTGATCTGAATGATCAGGTTGCGATTGCACTGGCCCTGATTGAAAACATCCAGCGTCAGGATCTGAATCCAATTGATCAGGCGATGGCCTTGCAGCGTTTTCATGAAGAATTTGGCTTAAGCCATCAGGAAATTGCCGATACTGTGGGTAAAGCGCGTACGACAGTGAGTAATCTACTTCGCCTGCTTAGCCTGGCAGAAGAAGTAAAAGACTTTATGCAACAAGGTTTGCTGGATATGGGACATGCACGTGCGATCTTAACCTTAAAAGCTAAAGATCAGCTCAAAGTCGCAGATATCGTAATTGAAAAAAGTCTGTCTGTTCGTCAAACCGAGCAGTTAGTCCGTGATTTCAATACACCTAAACAAGAAAAAGTAAAACAAGCGCTTGCACCGGATATTCAGCAATTGACCCAGCGCCTTTCAGAGCGTTTCAGTGCAGATGTTAAAATTGACTATAACAAGCAAGGTAAAGGGAAACTGGTTATTAGCTATCACTCTTTAGAAGAACTTGATGGCATTCTTTCTATTTTAGAAGATGAATAATTTATCTATTTTTTATTGGGGAATAAATTAGATGTGGGAATTGGTTAAAGCAGGTGGCTGGCTCATGCTGCCACTGGTCTTGTGTTCTATTTTTATGCTGGCGATTTCGATCGAGCGCCTGATTCGCCTGAAAAAGAACGCAGTACTTCCGTTGACCCTGTTGATGGGGCCTTCGCAAAATACAGCACAAGTCATGCAAAAAATTAACCAAAGTGCGGCCTTAAAGCAAAGCACTTTGGGCCGGGTATTTACTGCGGGCTATACTAGTAAGCCGCAGGGTGAGCAGTATGCGCGTGCGCAGATGGAAGTGGTGGCGTCACAGGAAATCGGTTATCTGGAAAAAAACATTAATTTTCTGGGAACTTTGAGTGCAGTTGCACCCTTACTCGGTTTATTGGGGACTGTACTTGGGATTATTGAATCTTTCCTGATGATCGATGTGGGAACTGGAAGTGATCCGGTCTTGATGATGCCGGGTATTTCCAAGGCTTTAATTACCACAGCAGCCGGTATGCTGATTGCAATTCCTGCACTGTTTGCTCACCGTTATTTTCAGCGTCTTGTTCAGGAATATGTGGCTGAACTTGAGCAGCAAGCGACTTTGTTTCATGCGGATCTTTTTTATCGCAATCATGCAGACATAGACCAAGAAATGCAAAAAGCCAGCTAGGAGGCGGATGATGAAATTCAAACGCAACCAGGTGGAAGATGTGCATATTAATCTGACACCGATGATTGATTGTCTGCTGTTTATTCTGGTCTTTTTGCTGTTGTCGACGACATTTAGCCAAATGAGTCGAATGAATCTGACCTTGCCTGATGCGCAGGGGGTGCCGCCTAAAAGCTATGATCAGAAAGTAGAAGTAATTGTGGATGCCAATGGTCATTACGCAGTCAATGGTCAATCATTGGCCAGTAAGGAAGTCGCAGATTTAAATACTGCAATTAAACAGATTTCTAATGAACGCCGTGATTTAATGTTTGTCATTGCAGCTGACGCGAAAGCTAGCCATCAGGACGTGATTCGTGTCATGGATGTGGCCGGGCAGCTCGGCTTTGTAAATATTAATATCAGTACCAAAGTACCCACCCGAGGTTATTAGTGAAGCACGATTTTAAGGTCTATCTTCGCCTTTTAAGTTATTTAAAACCGTTTTGGGGCATTGCATTGCTTGTCCTGCTGGGTTTTTCTATTAATGCGGCTACGGAAGTCTCTGTCGCTAAATTACTGGAATATATTATTGAGGCGATTCAAAATAAAGACCAGAGTTTCACATCACTTTTCCCGTTTTTAGTGGTCATACTCATGTTCTTCCGGGGCCTGGGTTTGTTCATGGGTGGATATTTTACTGCGGTAATTTCCCGGAATCTGGTATTCAATATCCGTCAGGAAGTTTTTGCAAAATTGCTGCGTTTACCGTCCCAGTATTATCTGGACAATACCAGCGGGCATATTACTGCCAAAATCATGTATAACGTTGAACAGCTAACCGCCGCTTCAACTGAAGCTCTAAGAACCTTGTTGCAACAAGGTCTGATTACTCTGGCACTATTGGGTTATCTGCTGTATACCAACTGGCGTCTGACCATGTGTATCCTGATTTTTGCACCCGTCATCGGTTTTATTATCAGTAAAGCTGCAAGACGGATGCGTAAATTATCGCAGCAAGTGCAAGACACCATGGGTGATGTGAACCATGTGGTGCAGGAAACGGTGAATGCCAACCTGATCGTCAAGGGTTTTGGTGGACAAAACTACGAGCAGGAACGCTTTAAACAGAACTCGCTGGAAAACTTGCGTCGTGGCTTGAAAATGGTTGCTGTACAACAGTTGAATAGTCCTGTGGTTCAGCTGATCATGTCGATTTCACTAAGTATCGTGATGTTTATTGCCTTGCGCCCACAAATTCTGGGCGATACCTCTGCAGGTGAATTTGTCGCTTATATTACTGCGGCGGGTATGTTGGCAAGACCAATCAAGGCTTTGACCGACATTAACGAGAAGATTCAACGTGGTATGGCTGCAGCACATTCAGTATTTGAATTGCTGGATATGCCTGAGGAAAAAAATACCGGGACTTTAACGGATAGTCTAAAAGGCGACATTGAATTTAAAGATGTCAACCTGATTTATGATGATGGTCATCATGCCATTCATGATTTTAATTTAAAGGTGAAGGCTGGTGAGACCGTGGCGCTGGTCGGTCGTTCCGGTGCAGGTAAAAGTTCGCTGGTGAATCTGCTGGTGCGTTATCAGGATGCGACTTCGGGGCAGATCCTGCTGGATCAGAAACCGATTGAAGATTTTGAAATTACCGCCTTGCGAACCCAGATTGCCATGGTGAACCAGCAAGTAGTGCTGTTTAACCGAACCGTGCGGGAAAATATTGCTTATGGTCAGCTGGAAGGTGCCTCCGATGAAGATATTATTGCGGCAGCAAAGGCAGCCTATGCGCATGATTTTATTATGGCATTGCCGCAAGGTTATGATACTCAGCTGGGTGCCCAGGGTTTAAACCTGTCTGGTGGCCAGCGTCAGCGCATCGCCATCGCGCGCGCAATTTTGAAAAATGCCTCTATCCTGATTCTGGATGAAGCGACCAGTGCGCTGGATAACGAGTCGGAATACTTTATTCAGCGTGCCTTTGATAAAGCCATGCAGGACCGTACCACCATCGTAATTGCACATCGTCTATCGACCATTGAAAACGCGGATCGTATTGTGGTCATGGATCAGGGGCGTATTGTTGAGCAGGGCAGTCATTTGGAACTTATGGCGCTACATGGTGCTTATTATCAGTTGCATCAGCGTAACTTTGAGGAACAGTAACTTATGGCACTGGCACAAATCATTCAGGATGCTTGGAATGCACAGGCAAAGTGGCTGGTGGTGCTGCGCCCTTTGTCATGGTTGTATCGCTTGGGTTTTGTCAGTAATCACTGGCTTTATCAAAAAGGCATTAAAAAAAGTTATAGCGCGCCGATTCCCGTTATGGTGATTGGCAATATCACGGTCGGTGGTAGCGGTAAAACACCTTTGCTGATTCATCTGGTGGATTATTTAACCGAGAAAAATGTTCGTGTAGGCGTGATCAGTCGAGGCTATGGCGGCCAAGGTCCATTTCCTGCCTATGTCGACTTTAATACCTTGCCGGAGATTGTCGGAGATGAGCCTGCCTTGATTGTACAGGCAACAGGCGTGCCGATGGTAGTTGGCCCCAATCGGCAGAAAAGTATCGAGCTATTGCTGCACAAACATGAACTGGATCTGATTATCTGTGATGATGGCCTGCAGCATTGGGCCTTGAACCGCCAGATTGAGTGGATTGTGCTGGATAATAATCGCGGTCTGGGCAATCAAAAACTGCTTCCTGAAGGCTATCTGCGCGAACCGGTAACACGGCTAGAAACCGGAACCGTAATTGAGCATTCGGCTAACCCAAGCTCTGAACTGCATATGCATCTGGCTGCATCACAGCCTTATTTGCTCAATCAGGACAACAATAAAATCTTTGATCCTCAAGTAGCTTTTTATGCGGTGGTGGGGATTGGTTTTCCACAACGGTTTTATCAGACCTTACAGGATTTAGGCATAGAACAATTTCAGTGTCATGAGTTTCCAGACCATCATGACTATGACATTGAGGATTTACAGTTTGATGATGGTAATCCGATCATTACCACTGAAAAAGACGCAGTAAAAATTATGGCGCTACTTAAACAATATCCAGATTTTAAACAGGATATCTGGGTAGTGCCAGTCGATGCAGTCCTATCGCCAGCCTGCTATACAGTCTTGCAGCAACAGTTACAACAATACGGTATTCAAATTTCTTAAGGCTCATTCATTATGAAACACATTGTTATTCCTGCACGTTTCGCCAGTTCACGTCTGCCGGGTAAACCGTTGCTGGAGATTCATGGTCGTCCCATGATTCTGCGGGTAGTGGATCAAGCCAAAAAAGTACAAGGTTTTGACGATCTGTGTGTGGCAACTGATGATGAGCGTATTGCTGCCGTTTGCCGTGCTGAAGGCATTGATGTGGTTATTACCTCAGCGGATCATCCTTCAGGCACAGACCGCCTGAGTGAAGTGGCTCGAATCAAGGGCTGGGAAAGTGATGACATTATTGTCAATGTACAGGGCGATGAGCCTTTATTGCCGGCGCAACTGGTAAAACAGGTTGCTCAACTTCTAGAAGATCAGCCAGAATCTTCCATGTCGACGCTATGTGAGCCGATCCATCAATTGGATGAATTTAAACGTGACAGCATTGTAAAAGTCGTAATGTCGAAACACCAGCAGGCACTGTATTTTAGTCGTGCTACCATTCCTTATGACCGTGATGGCGCGAAACTGGCTGAACCAAAATTGCATGATCAGGCCTATCGTCATTTAGGCCTATATGCCTATCGGGTCAAACTGTTGCAAGAATATGTGACCTGGGAAATGGGTGTGCTGGAGAAACTGGAATCTCTAGAACAGTTACGGGTTCTGGAAAATGGTCACCGTATTGCCATTGCCGTGGCTGAAGCCAATTTGCCGCCAGGTGTAGATACCCAGGAAGATCTGGATCGCCTGAATCAGATGGATCTTTCCTATTTTGCCTAAGAAGAGTCAAATACATGCCTTTTGATGTCAATGCCCATATCTATCCATGGCAGCAACAGGTTTGGGAAACGCTGACCGGGCGCTTTCCCAAGCTTGGGCATGGTTTATTGTTTTATGGAAAAAAGGGCTGTGGCAAAGAAGCATTTACCCAACAGTTTTTGGCTTGGGTGTTATGTCTGAATCGTCAGCCTGTCGGGCCATGTGGTGAATGTAGCAGCTGTCAATGGTTAAAGGCAGATACCCATCCCAACTATGTGCATATCAGTACCGATGAAGACAATAAAAAACAGAATGCCAAAATCAAGATTGAGAAGATTCGTGATCTTCTGCCCTTTGTACAACAGACTGTAGATGGCTGGCGGGTGATTGTGATTGAGCCAGCAGAAGCCTTGAATATTGCCTCTGCCAATGCCTTGCTTAAAACGCTGGAAGAACCCGGTGATAATACAGTTATTATTTTACTGGCAAATCATTATTTAAAATTGCCCGCGACCATACGCAGTCGTTTGCAGCACTTTGCCTTGGACCGGATTTCGGCCGCACAGTTTGATAAATATGTGCAGGCACAGTTACCAGAAGCAGGTTCAAGCCAGCGACAGTTATTGATGAACCTCTCCAATCAGATGCCTTTGCAAGCTTTGGAAGTTGCACAAAGTGGCTGGTTACCATTGCGTCAGGACTTCCTGCAAGACTGGCAAAAACTGGTCATTCAGAAAAATATGCCGATGGCAATTGCGACCAAATGGAATAAAAGCCTGAGTTTTGGTGAATTTGCTCAAATGTTTGAATACTTGTTGTCCGATTTAATTTGTGTCAAGCTAAATCAGACGGTGAAAAACATTGATCTTGAGTTTAATGCACTAGCCGAACAATATTCATTAGAAGCACTTTTTAAAATTTATGAGGATTTTCAGCAAGCCAAGCAATACCTCGAGCAGAATGTCCAGAGCAATCTGGTTATTGATGAATTGTTTATCAGGCTGATGAATCTTTAATTAAGGGGAAATCACATGCAACCACGTATGGGCGGTATTATTCAGGCCAATATTCCTGACATTGAAACATTGTTTGCCAGCTATATGCCTTATGTTGTAGGTGGTGGGCTTTTTATTCCTTCCAAGCAACCGGTTAAACTGGGTGAAGAGGTTTTTGTATTGACGACCTTGCCTGAGCAGACCCAGAAAATTCCTTTAACCGGTAAAGTCATCTGGGTCTCGCAAAAGCAGAATGGCATCAAGCCACAAGGCTTTGGTATCCAGTTAAGCGGTGAAAAAGGCGTTTATTTCAAAAATGAAGCAGATCGTCTGGTTGCAGGTCTTAAATCTGAAGGACGTAAAAGTTACACTATGTAGTTAATTTACCCTTGGTAGGAACGCATCGTGTTTGTAGATACTCATTGTCATTTAACCCTGCTTGATTTGACACCATATCATGGTGATCTGGATCAGGCACTGGCTCAGGCTCGTGAAGCCGGTGTTTCCAAATTCATGAGTATCTCGGTCGATCTGGATGATCATATCGCGCTGGCAAAAATTGCCGCAAGGCATGCAGATGTTGGCTATACTGTGGGCGTGCATCCTTGTGAAGATGCTGCCACGATGGCGCGTGCCACGACTGAATATCTGGTCGAGCTGGCACAACCGGAAAAAGTCTGGGCGCTCGGTGAAACCGGTCTGGATTATTATCACAGTACCGATTTTATTGCAGAGCAAAAGGCCTGTTTTGCCCGGCATATTCATGCGTCACAAATCACCAAAAAACCTGTAGTCGTTCATACCCGTTCCGCCAAGCATGATACTGTTGATATTATCCGGGCGGAAAAATCGACTCACGGGATTCTGCACTGTTTTACCGAAGACTGGGAAACCGCTAAAGCAGTACTGGACTGCGGTTATTATGTGTCATTTTCCGGAATTGTTTCATTTAAAAATGCGCAGGATCTGCGTGATGTCGCCAAACAGGTTCCGCTAGATCGTGTGCTGATCGAGACTGACAGTCCTTATCTTGCGCCGATGCCGTATCGTGGTAAATCTAATGAGCCTAAATACGTTCCTTATGTAGCCAAAGCGCTTTGCGATGTATATGATAAGTCAATAGAAGAAATGGCTTATATCACAAAGCAGAACTTTGAAAATCTTCTGAATTTAAAGTAAATAAAGTTATATAAAGTGCAAAGAGAGTTTATAGGGTGAAGATGGATCGTCAGGCTCAGTTTCGAGCAAGAGAAACCTTGATTTTTCAAGTTGCAGAACAGCTCCTGTTGGAAAATGGTGAAGCAGGAATGACGCTAGATGCGCTTGCTGCCGAGCTTGATCTGGCCAAAGGGACACTTTATAAACATTTCCAGAGTAAAGATGAACTTTACATGCTGCTGATTATCCGTAATGAGCGCATGTTGCTGGAAATGATTCAGGATAGCGATAAAGCCTTTCCTGAACATCTGGCCTTCTTTATGCTGCATCATTTACATCATCCTGAACGTACCGTGCTGTTTCACCAGATTGAAGAACGCCTGTCGACGACTGGGGTCGGAATCCAGCACCTGTTTAGTGAGCTTTATCAGGTGCGCAAACAGCGCTTACGTCTGATTATCCGCATGACAGAAACTTATCTGGCTTCGATCAACAGCCGCATGTCAGTGCGTGATTATCTGGCTTCTATCTGGTCGCTGACCCATGGTGCAGCCGCAATTCTCAATTCCAGTTTCTATCAGCGTTATTTGGGTTCGCGCGATACCTTGCGTGTGGCCTATATCGATCAGGCACTTGCTTTGCCTAAGCAGGTGCATTCTGCCGAGCAGTTTGCCTAAGGTCGTCCTATGATCAGATCACCTCACAGCGCAGTTCGTGGCTTTACCTTAATCGAATTGATGGTGGTGATTGTGATCATGGGTATTATGGCTTCACTAGTATTGTTGAATACCAGTGGTGTCGATCAACGCAAAGCAATGCAGGCGCGGGAAATTTTATTGGTGGACTTGCAACGGGTGTTACGCGAGGCCAATGACCAGTCCAGAATACTCGCGCTTGACGTTCAATCAGCGACAGATGTCACGCCATTTCGCTATGGAATTATAGAATATCGTTCAGCAGCGCAGACTGAACAGAACCTGCAAAATGAAAAATGGCAAAGTTATGCAGATTTTAAATTGCGTAATTTACCCGATCATGTGTCTTTTCAGATTCAGGGGCTAGAACAACAGCGCTATGCCAATGCACAGAATCGGGATCTGACTCAGGAAAATTCTCCAAAATTAATCTGGCTCGGCAATGGTGAAGTTAAACCGGTGCGGATTCAGTTCTTTTTAGAAGACCGTGAAGTGGGTGCTGCGATTGAGATTGATCATCTAGGTAAAATCAATGAAATCTAGATATTTCAAGCAGAGCGCTGGGTCTGGTGCAATCAAGTCGTTTAAGGCGAGTGTTTATCGTGTGCACTCCAAACAGAGTTCGTCATCTTGCGCTCGGACGAAACGTTGTTTCGTTTATCCTCGCTCAGGTTTTACCTTGTTGGAAGTCATGGTGGCCCTGGCAATTTTTGCGACAGCAGCCATGACTTTGACCAAAGTCGCAATGCAATATACCCAGTCGACCTCGAATGCCATTCTACGTACCAAGGCCCAATTTGTTGCCTTAAATGAAGTGGCACAAATGGAAATCAATCAGGAGTGGATGGAAGGCACGGCTTCTAAACAGCTGACCCAGCAAGGTGAAACCTGGCAGATTGACAAGCGTAGTGAACCGACGGTCAGTCCGAATGTGCAGCGAATCGAATTGCAGATTAGTCTGGTTAATCAGGACAGTGGTCAGGTTGAATCTGGCATCAGCAGCCTGATGTTCTTTAATCATCGCATGAATAATACTCCATGAAGCCTAAAGGATTTACCCTGGTTGAATTAATGGTCGCAATTGCGATCTTTGCGGTGCTGTCTGCTTTGGGCTGGAAAGTTTTTGATTATATTGTCAAAACCAAAGATCAGAATGTAATTCATGAACAGCGTTTAGGTCAGTTACAGCAAACCTATCAGCAGATTCTGCGAGATACCTTACAGGCAGTACCCTTAACGGCCAATATCAATGGTGATATTCAATCGGCTCTAGTACTGCAGAACGGACGCTTTAATTTCAGTAAAACTGGGGTAACTGACCCTTTGGAAGAAGGAATTTCCCCAGATGAACGCATTGAATATCAGTATCGAGCCGATGAGCTGAAACTTTATCGCTTGAAATACCGGAATCTGAATCAGACAGGTCGAGATCAGCCCGAATCCAGTGTTTTATTGTCGGAAGTGGAACAATTCCAGATCGTCGTGCTCAATCCGAATGAGCTTACGCAATGGCCGGATACTTCTGCTGATCTGAATCAGTTAGAGCATAAACAGCGTTTGCCTAAAGGGATTAAAATCAATTTGACTGTGAATGGCGTCAGTTATGAATGGATGTTCAGTTTATTAAATACGGACTTTTTGCTTGATACTCAGAACACCGGTCAACCCAGCCAAGAATAATAAGAAATGAAAATGAATAAAGCGATCATGATCAAGCAGCAGCAGGGCATTGCATTAATTACCATTCTGGTGATGGTAGCGCTAGCGACCATCCTTGCTGCCACGATTGCGCAGCGTCAGGCTGCAACAGCTGAAAGTACAGCTTATCTGATGCGGCAAAACCAGTCTCTCATGTATGCCAAAAGTGCTGAAGCTTTTTTTTCTGAATTGCTGGTCGATGATGCTGAAAATGCTGCAGAGGTCGATCATCTGCAGGAAACTTGGGCGCAGCCCATGCCGGCTTTTCCGGTAGATAATGGTTATGTCTCTGGAATAATACAGGATGAATCGGGCAAGTTTAATTTAAATAGCCTGATTACTGTCGAAGGCACGGTAAATGAAAATGCTAAAGCATGGTTTGAGTTGATTCTAAAGCGTGCCGGTTTGCCCGCACAGCTGAGTGAAGCAGTCATTGACTGGCAGGATGAAGATGAAATTCCCAGTGGTTCGATGGGTGCTGAATCTAATTATTATCAAGGCTTGCCCAATGCGGCTTTGCCCCCAAACGCAAAGTTTCATAGCGTAGAAGAATTAAAGCTGGTACGCGGGTTTGAAGATAATAAATATAAGCTGATAGCACCTTATCTGAGTACTGCACCGGTGCAGGAGAGTCCGGTCAATATTAATATGGCTTCAGCTTTTCTTTTGGCCAGTATGGATGAAAAGCTGGATGTGAATGCGGTGCAGCAATTACTGGATCAGCGTCAGGCCAATTTGGAGCACTTTTCCAATGTATCTGATCTGTGGTCACTTGAGCCTTTCGCTCAGGTCGATGCGGACAAGCATAATCTGTTTAACAGCCTGCTTGGGGTGCAATCCAATTATTTTAAAGCCCGAATCGAAGTGGTTTTAAGTGAGCGTAAGCGCCAATTCAGTAGTGATCTGGTTCGTCAGGACAAACAAGTTTATGTGGCCTATCGCAGCATGGCGCCATTTTAATTTTAGCTCATGAATTGTATAGGCTATATAAGCGAAAATGCCGGGCTGATGCCTTTTCCCTATGATGCTAAACAGCAAAATTAATCCTCAAAGCTTTACTTTTGCTTTATAATCAAAATTAATTCACCTATTTTTTGACGACATTACGGCATATGTTAATTCGTAAGTTATTTAAGTTTGAGAATGCTCATATTGTGCGTAACTGCACGTCAGATCGCTGTAAGCGTTCGATCCATGGCCATAGTTATAAAGTCGAGTTATTGCTAAAAGCCTCGAAGTTAGATCATGGTCAAATGGTCTATGACTTTGGTCTGCTTAAAGGTGTGATTAAGGATTTCTTTGATTCTTTCGATCATGCTATCTGCTTCTGGCAAAATGATGACCCGGGATATATTCAGGCCTGCAAGAATTTCAGCGCGCGCTGGGTGTCTTTACCGGTATCGCCATCAGCAGAGCAGTTTTCACGTATTTTCTTCTTTCTGGCACAGCAAGTGCTGGCATCGACCGTGACTCAAAATGGTGAAGGCGATGTCGAAGTCTATTCTGTGATTGTGCATGAAACCGATACCGGCTATGCACAAAGCTTTTTAGAAGATATTCAAAATGAACAAATGGGCATCCTTAGTCTGGGGCAACTTGAGTTCTCTGAACAGGTGCAAGCTGAATGGACAGATCCGGACATGTTCGCCAAGCTCAAACAGGGCACACCATTTCATAACCCTACAGTAGATTTACAGGTACAGATTTAAAGTCTGCGTGATTTTAAATCCATTGACATAGATTTAGGATTGAAGAATGTCTTTAAATGAACAGCAACTGGCCAAGCTGAATAAAGTTCAGTTGGATGAAAGCTGGAAATATGGATTGAGTGAATTTTTGCTCAGTCCGAAAATGGATGAATTAAAAGCATTTCTCCTTGAAGAAAAAAAAGCAGATAAAATCATTTATCCTCCCAATCATCTGATTTTTAATGCTTTGAATACCACACCGCTAGATCGGGTAAAAGTGGTGATTTTAGGGCAAGATCCTTATCATGGCCCAAATCAGGCGCATGGATTAAGCTTTTCCGTGCAAAAGGGGGTTGCATTACCACCATCTTTGCGTAATATTTTTCATGAGTTACATGCTGATGTTGGGGTTGAAAGACCAAAGCATGGTGATCTGACGCATTGGGCAGAGCAGGGTGTGCTTCTGTTAAATGCAGTACTGACCGTAGAAGCAGGTCAGCCGACTTCGCATCAAAAGCGCGGTTGGGAAGAATTTACCGATCACGTCATTGATGTACTAAATGAACAGCGTGAACATATTGTCTTTATTCTTTGGGGCGCATACGCACAGCGTAAAGGACAGCGCATCAATCAAGACAAGCATCTCGTGTTAAAGGCAGCACATCCATCGCCTTTGGCCGCAAACCGTGGTGGTTTTTTTGGTTGTAAAGTATTTTCAAAATCGAATAATTACCTCAAACAACATGGCATTGAGCCTATAGATTGGCAGCTGGACGCATGAAATATTCTCCCCTTACTAAACATTATCATCCGGATTTGATTGTTGAAGAAGCGCACAATGGTTGGCGTATCGTTCGTTTAAATCGCCCGAAATCTTTGCATGCTCTAGATGAATCGATTGCTTCTGCATTATTGGAAGTTTTTCAGGATTTTCATCATGATGACAACGTAAAAGCCATCTGGTTGGACTCAACCACACCGAAAGCGTTCTGTGCGGGTGGGGATGTGCGTAAGCTGCGTCAACTGGTCATTAATGACGAAGTGGCGGCTGCCAATAAATTCTTTGAACAAGAATATGCACTTGATCTGTTATTACATAACTATGCCAAGCCAGTATTGATCTGGGGTGAAGGTTATGTCATGGGTGGTGGTTTGGGCTTGTTTATGGCAGCGCCTTTCCGTTTAGTGACGCCATATTCACGTTTGGCAATGCCTGAAATCAATATCGGTTTGTATCCAGACGTGGGTGCAACCCGCTTCCTGGCAGATCGTGGTGCGATTGGTCTATTTACCGGCTTGACCGGATCAATCATGACCGCTGCGGGCGCTTATGGGATTGGCTGGGCAACACATATTTGTGATGCACAACGTGACTCGGTGCTCAATAAAGTGATTAATATCGACTGGGCGCATTATCCAGCCGGTGACTTCCGCGCCATTGATGACACCCTTAACGGTATGCACCGTCCGGTAGGTCCGGGACCATTACAAAACTCCCTGGATGTCATTCATAGTGTTTGCCGTGGTATCAACTTTGAGCATGATTATGAGTCAATTATTGGCCTCAGTGATGCACGCAGTGACTGGTTACGTCAGGCCAGTGAAAACCTGAAAAAAGGTTCACCAACCACTGCAGCCTTGACCTGGTTATTATGGCAATGGGGTAAGCAGGTACATTCCTGGAAGGAAGTTTTTGAACTGGAAGTTCAGATCTCAGACTGGAAAATTCGTCATCATGACTTTGTTGAGGGTGTACGAGCACGTCTGGTCGATAAAGATCTTTCTCCTGAATGGAAAAAAGGCACAGATATGAGCTTGAAAGGAATCTTATCCGAGAATCCTCCAGTTACAACTATTGAAAGCTGGAATGACATGCTCAAGCAGTATGGTGTGATTTAAGTCTCAATGTCCGAAACACAATTTACAGATGAATACTGGATGCAGCGTGCTTACGAGCAGGCTGCACTTGCTGCTGCACAGGGAGAAATCCCTGTCGGGGCAATTATCGTCAGTCAGAATCAGATCATTGGCCAGGGATTTAATGCACCCATCTCGTTGAATGATCCGACTGCACATGCTGAAATTGTGGCGCTGCGTGACGCATGTCAAAACATCCAAAATTATCGTTTACCTGATGATGCGGTGCTCTATGTGACTCTTGAGCCGTGCACCATGTGTGTCGGCGCACTGGTTCATTCACGGGTCTCACGGGTAGTATTTGGCGCATTTGAAGCAAAAGCAGGTTCACTGGTGAGTGCGCGTCAACTGTTTGAAACCGGTTATTATAATCACGTATTTCCTTTCGAGGCAGGCTGCATGCAGCAGCAATGCTCTGAACAGCTCAGTGCATTTTTTAAGTTGCGCCGCGAGCAGAAACGAGAACTCAAGTTACAAGAAAAGTTATTAAATACGCAGAAATAAATCTGCTTTATCCGCTAAAATTTGCTTACTTTCAAATATCTGCAATCTTCAGGAACAATAATGAACAGCATTCAAGTAAAAAAAGAATTCCCGGCAGCGCTTGATGATGTCTTTGATTTAATGTCTAAGCATGCCACCTATAATATTGCCTTCGCGCCGATGCAGGTCGAACGAATCAAGGATTCTGCGGATGCTGAATATCCTGATGGACTCGGTTCAGTGCGTGCAATGGGGATGGGTCCAGTAAAGCCGCTGAAAGAACAAATTACCTTGTTCGAGCCAAATAATCGCATCGAATATCAGATTATTAAAAATCCGTTGATCAAGCATCATTTAGGCATTATTGAATTTGAAGCACTGGCTGATGACAAAACGCTAGTAACTTATACGATTGAATTGCAGGCACGTGCGCCTTTTGTGAGTAAATTAATCCTTGCACAGTTACAGGCAGCGATTAAACTAGGCCTGACAAAACTCGCAAAATCTGTTTAAACAACAACGGGAAAGCAATGACAGTTCAAATTATTACCATTGATGGTCCAAGTGGGTCTGGCAAAGGCACGTTAGCAGCGAAACTGGCTGCACATTATCAGTTTCACTTATTGGATTCTGGTGCTTTATACCGTCTTTTGGGTTTGTCATTGCATCACCATGATTTACTAGATTCATTAGACACGAAATTGCCAGAATGCGTACAAATCGCAACAAATTTAGATATCCAGTTTGTCAGTACCAATACCGGGGTGCAGGTGTGGCTGGATGGTGAAGACGTGTCCCAAACTATTCGCACTGAACGGGTAGGTGAATTTGCTTCAAAAGTCGCAGCAATTCCTGAGCTTAGAACGGCGATGGTTTCACGCCAACATGCCTTCGCTCAAGCACCGGGTCTGGTAGCGGATGGACGTGATATGGCGACAAGTATCTTCCCGAACGCTCAGGCAAAAATATATTTGACGGCCTCGGCTGAATCACGCGCGCAAAGACGTGTAAAGCAGTTGCAGGGTATGGGGCTGGATGTTAAAATAAACGATATTTTAGCTAATATCGAAGCACGTGATAAACGAGATATGGAACGCACTGTCGCTCCACTCAAGCCTGCGGATGATGCTTACATTATCGATAGTTCAGATTTGAATATTGATGAAGTATTCCAGCTGATGACCACTTATGTGGATCAGCAGTTAGCAAATTAACCCAATTTTATCAGCAAACGCATAGCTTGATCAGTTTTATATGGACTATGTAGATGCTTAATTAAACCGGCCTTGTCTGATCCAAGACCGCTGACTTTATCGGAAATATCATGACCGAATCTTTTGCAGCCCTCTTTGAAGCAAGCGAATTAAACCTCAACGTTGAAAAGGGTGCAGTTATCCAGGGCGTTGTAGTAAGCATTGACTCTGATTGGGTAACTGTTGACACTGGCCTTAAATCTGAAGGCGTTGTTGACCGTGCTGAGTTCTTAAATGAACAGCGCGAACTTGAAGTTCAAGTTGGCGACACTGTAGACGTAGTTGTTGAAGCACTTGACAACGGTATGGGTCAAACAGTTCTTTCTCGCGAAAAAGCTAAACGCGCAGAAACTTGGACTAAACTTGAAAAAATCTTTGAAGACGGCGAAATCGTTACTGGTGTTATCTCTGGTAAAGTTAAAGGTGGTTTCACTGTTGACATCGGTCCAGTACGTGCGTTCCTTCCAGGTTCTTTAGTTGATACTCGTCCTATTCGTGATACTACTCACCTAGAAGGCAAAGAGTTAGAATTCAAAGTAATCAAACTTGACGCTAAACGTAACAACGTTGTTGTTTCACGTCGTGCTGTTATGGAAGCTGAATCTTCAGCTGACCGTGAAGCTCTTCTTGCTCAGCTTGAAGAAGGTCAAACAGTTACTGGTACTATCAAAAATCTTACTGACTACGGCGCATTCGTTGACCTTGGCGGTATTGATGGTCTTCTTCACATCACTGATATGGCTTGGAAACGCATCAAGCACCCTTCAGAAGTTGTTGAAGTGGGTCAAGAAGTTACTGTTAAAGTACTTAAGTTCGACCGCGAACGTAACCGTGTTTCTCTAGGTCTTAAACAGCTTGGTGAAGATCCATGGTTAGCGATCATGAACCGTTACCCTAAAGGTTCAATCGTTAAAGCGCGCGTAACTAACCTGACTGACTACGGTTGTTTCGCTGAAATCGCTGAAGGCGTTGAAGGTTTAGTACACGTTTCAGAAATGGATCACACTAACAAAAACATCCACCCATCTAAAGTTGTTCAGATTGGTGACGAAGTTGATGTTATGGTTCTTGAAGTTGATGAAGAACGTCGTCGTATTTCTCTTGGTATCAAACAAACTCGTGCTAACCCATGGGAAGAGTTTGCTAAAGACCACGACAAAGGCGAAAAAGTTTCTGGTACGATCAAATCTATCACTGACTTCGGTATCTTCATCGGTTTACCAGGCGGTATCGACGGTCTAGTTCACCTGTCTGATATTTCTTGGAACGAACAGGGCGAAGAAGCGATTCGTCGTTACAAGAAAGGCGACACTGTTGAAGCGGTTATCCTTTCTGTAGACGCTGAAGGCAACCGTATCAGCCTTGGCATCAAGCAAATGAACAACGATCCGTTTAATGACTTCCTTGCTGCTAACGAACGCGGTGCGTTGGTTAAAGGTACTGTAACTGCAGTTGACGCTAAAGGCGCTACTGTTAAGTTAGCTGACGAAGTTGAAGCGACTTTGAAAGCATCTGAAATCAACCGCGATCGCGTTGAAGATGCAACTAAGTTCCTTGAAGTTGGTCAAGAAGTTGAAGCGAAGATCATCAACGTAGATCGTAAATCTCGCGCAATCAACTTGTCTATCAAAGCGAAAGACGAAGCTGAAGAGAAAGAAGCAGTTGCTAACTTGAAAACAGCTCCTGCTGGTCAAGACAATGGTCCTAAGACGATTGGTGACCTGATCAAAGCTCAAATGGGTAACTAAGTAAGCGTTTGAATTGTATTGTTAATGTAAGTTAACTAATACTTTTTATACAAATACTGTAAACGGTAGCGTAGTATTTAATTATTGCGCTACCGTTTTGTATTTAAACAGGTTATTATCGGGAAATAGATCCCAAGTAGCTTGATAATTAAAGAGGTCGCAGATGACTACTGAAGCACTTAATAAGTCTGACTTAATAGAGCGTATTGCGTTAAAAAATCCGCATTTGGCTGAGCCTTTAGTGGAGGAAGCAGTTAAAATTATGATTGATCAAATGATAGAAGCTTTATCATCTGACAATCGTATCGAGATTCGTGGATTTGGTAGTTTTGCATTGCATCACCGTGAACCGCGCGTAGGTCGTAACCCTAAAACTGGTAAATCTGTAGAAGTGGCTGCAAAAGCAGTTCCGCACTTTAAACCAGGCAAGGCACTTCGTGACGCTGTGAACGAGTCTGCACAAAAATAATTGTAAATATTTTGCGGGGTGTTCATGCGTTACGTTCTGGTCATTCTTTTATTGGTACTGTTTGGTTATTCATTAGCTTTGGTTTTGCAAAACGGTACCGAATTGTCAGTGGACTTGTTATTTACTCAAGTTCCCGCAATGCGCCTGGGATTATTACTTCTCCTCACGTTATCTTTAGGTGTCGTTTTGGGCCTGTTATTGGGCGTTCAGATCTTCCGGGTTTTTCAGACGAATTGGGAAATAAAACGACTGCGTAAAGACATTGAACATCTACGTAAGGAACAGTTGAATACAGCCAAGTTAATGGCCGCTGAAGCAGCAGCCCATACCCGGCATGAAAAAACTGTATTAGATATTACCAATGAAAATCAAAGCCCATTATAATGGGCTTATTTTTTGCCTATATGAAGGGGGTAATCTCTTGAGTATCATCGTCGCACTAGATGCCAAAAGCCAATTTGATGCCTTAGCCATTGCAGAACAGTTAGATCCTGCCTTGTGTCGACTAAAAGTTGGTAAAGAGTTATTTACCCATGAAGGTCCAATCATTGTCAAAGCACTTCAAGATAAAGGCTTTGATGTATTTCTGGATCTGAAATTTCATGATATTCCAAATACAACAGCACAGGCTGTATGCGCGGCAGCAGATTTGGGTGTGTGGATGGTGAATGTGCATGCATCAGGTGGCCGTAAGATGATGGAAACCTGTGTAGAGCGTTTGCAAGCAGGTAATTATAAGACTCAGTTGATTGCAGTAACTGTATTGACGTCAATGGGCCGTGAAGACTTGAAAGATATTGGTCTGGATATTGAACCAAATGAGCATGTAAAACGTCTGGCACAACTAACAAAAGATAGTGGTCTAGATGGTGTCGTCTGCTCAGCTCAAGAAGCGAAAATGTTGCGTGAAACGATTGGAAAAGACTTTGCATTGGTGACACCCGGCATTCGTCCAGAAGGGTCGAATGCAGATGACCAGAAACGTATTGTGACACCGAAACAGGCAATGATAGATGGCTCAACACATCTGGTAATTGGTCGCCCGATTACTCAGTCTAAAAATATGCGCCAAACCTTAAAAGATATTCTGGCAACGCTTTAATATGGTTTGAATGACAAAAAGCCTTTCAGTCGAAAGGCTTTTTTATATATTGAAAAAATGATTATAAAATAAAAAGGAAAAATGATGACTTCATCTGAACCACAATTAGAAAAAGCATAGAATGACGTGATTCAAAATATTCAACAGGCAGAACAACTTAAGCAACAAGAACAGCAACAACAGCAGGCAAGCTCAGCAGATTGGACAGCGGGGATCGATGTGGTCAGTTTGGCATCTGATGCCATCAGTCTTGCTTCGGATGTTATTGAAACAGTAGGCGATGCCTTAAGTGATATTGATTTAAGTTTTTAGTCAGCCCTCCCTGCCTTCTTGCTTATGCTTCGTTTTAAAATCCTGCTTTAACACTTAGTCAGGAAAGAAAGTTCCTCTTTAGAAAAGAGAGATTTAGGGAGATTGAGAAAGCAATAAAGCAATTAAATCGCTGCCAGTACACTCACCATGACTGGTGCTAACAGTGACAAAATAAAACCACTGACCATAGCATGTGGAATAAAATCATGCCCGCAAGCCTGTTTAACCATCGGTAAAGTCACATCCATCGCAGTTGCACCTGCTGCTGAAATGGCCGATCTTGGATATCTCCAGCCCATACAATACATCAGTAAGATGGCAAAAATTTCTCTAAACAGGTCATTCATTAGTGCAATGCTGCCGAGTTCAGCATTACGAAGTTCCGTGACAACAACGCCTGACATCGAGTAAAAGCCATAGCCTTGTGACAGCATGATCAAATCTTTCAGATCCATCTGGGTGTTCCAGAATGAATAGGCGATGACTGCAAATAATGAACCGAAAATACAACCGATCGGAACCAGTAGAATTTTAAAATTTAACCAGGAACGATCTAAAGGTGAATAAGCCAGATCCAGGCCAATCATGAACATAAATACCAGCAACAAATGCCAAGTGCTGATTTTCAAGGATAGATCAAACAGACTCAAGCCCGCATGTAAACAATATCCGCCAGCAAGAGCTAAAAAAGCATAACTCATGTTCAGCAAGGATTTAAGTACTAGATCGACGGATACTCGACCGGAACTAGGAAGATAACCTGCCCATTTAAATAGTAGATAACAAAATACAAAAGCACCGAGCGAGGTCAGAAAGGCAATACTGATTGACGTACTCAAAATCTGTAGGGGATGCTGTAATTCATCTACCAGTTGTGAAAACTCAAAGGCAATCGCAATCAATAAAACATAGCTAAAATAAGGCAATAGCTTGAAACTGATTTTAATAATCGAAAGTGGAATTCGTTTTGCCATCGCAAAACCGAGTGCTAGACAGAATAGAAGTTGGAAGATGAGCCAAAGCGATTGCATAAGTTTAATAGATTGAAAAAATTACCTATAAATTATGCCATCGCTTGATGTCAGATGGTAAAAAGCTTTTAGGCGACTTTATTCAATAATCGATAATCTGCGACATTTGGCTTTTTTGTTTTGAGCCAGTATTTCCAGGTATAAGTTGGCCATAAGGCAAAGTTTTTGCCGCCTTCCTGCTGATACCAGCTGACACAGCCAGATTGCCACACGGTCTTTTCAAACATTTGTTGCACCTGCTGATTAAATGTATCTTGTGCCTGGTCTTTAACCATAATGGCATCGCTTTGGGATCGATCGACTAGTTGCATCAATTGCAAAATATATTCGACTTGTGCCTCAATCATAAAAATGACAGAGTTGTGTGCCAATAGGGTATTTGGTCCCAGTAACTGAAACAGGTTTGGAAAGTCTTTCACGCAAATTCCATAATAACTTTCAGCGCCTTGTTTCCAGACTTTATTCAGCTCTGCACCATGGAGTCCAGTGCATTGAAAATTCTTCATATAGATACGTGGATCTGTAATGAAGCCGGTGCCATAAATCAGGCAGTCAATCGGCCGCTCTTTGCCATCTTGAGTAATAATGCTGATTTCAGTAAGTTCCTGAATCTTCTCGGTCACTAGTTCTACATTGTTGCGGTTAAAAGTCGGGAAGTATTTATTCGAGACCAGAATGCGTTTACAGCCCATAATGTAATCGGGAGTTAGTTTTTTGGCCAATTCAGGGTTTTTGACCTCATATTTAATGAATAGTTCTGCCAGTTTTTGAGTGAATTTCATAATGCTAGGTTTGACAATCGGTACGACACGCGATTCATTTGACCAATACAGGCGGGCACGGTGTAGCTTTCTAAACCAGTCATATTTTTTAAAGAGTTCCTTTTCAAGATTCGGGTAGGCACGTTCATCACGAGGAATGACCCAGGCTGCAGTACGTTGCATGACATACAGATGTTTGCATTGCGGGGCAATTTCCGGAATATATTGAATGGCACTGCCACCTGTCCCAATCGATGCGACATTTTTGCCAGTCAGATCATAAGCGTGATCCCATTGCGCGGAATGAAAGACTTTGCCTTGGAATTTCTCAATACCGGGAATATGTGGAATTTGCGGGATGTGTAAAGGTCCGGAAGCGAAGATAACAAACTGGGCCTCGAGTATGGTTTGATCCTGAAGCTGTAATTGCCATAGACAGCATTCTACCTGGTAATGTGCTGCTAGTACTTCGGTATTTAAACGGCAAAAAGCACGCAGGTTATAATCGGTCACCAGATCCTGAATATAAGAAAATATCTCGGGTGCTTCCGCATAACGCTTGGACCAATTGCTTTTCGGTGCAAATGACAAGGAATATAAATGTGATTGCACATCACAGGCTGCTCCAGGATACTGATTGTCCCGCCAGGTTCCGCCAAAATCGCTACCTTTTTCCAGAATAATAAAATCATAAATACCATGCTGTTGTAAACGTATTGCCATGGTGATACCACCGAAACCAGCTCCAATAATGGCAACTTTGGTATGGGGATGGGAACGTGTAGCGGTGGTATGATCTAGCATCAGTACATTCCTTACTTATTTTAATGTTGGATATTTATCGTAATTCGCTCCTTGGTGATTAGATAGAAAATTGATCTAAACGGCAATAGCCGACACATTATTTTTATAGTACAACTAGAGCAATCACATTGTATTTGTATGGTTATGAAACGTTCTGTTCTCAGTCTGATGTATTTGATTCAAGGGATGCGCAAGGCTGGCATGGAAGTCGATCAGAAACTGCAAAACATTGGGCTGCGTGTAGATGCCTTTGATCCAAGCTCGGTGATCCATCCGAGTCTGGAACATGATGTACTTAAGGTGGTAGGACAAGAAATCCAGCCTGAACAGGGATTATTGATTGGCCAGCATTATGCTTTGGCAGGTTATGGTCCCTTACTAATGTTGCTGGTGACCAGTCCCACGGTACGTGATGCACTCAATCAGGTGATCCGTTTTCAGCAGTTGACGCATCTGACCGGTCAGTTGGCCTTGCAGCAAAGCGAGCATCATAGCGCGCTATGTTATCGAGCCAAGCAGCAAGATGATCATTTGGGGATGCTGCTGTCACAGGCGGAGATTTCCGGAACGTTTAAATTTATCCGGGAAATTTACAAATTGATGGGCTTATCCAAACCTGATCTGCGGATCGAGTTGCCATTTGCCTATCCAGAAGATATGAATACCTTAAAGGTCTACCATGATTATTATGGAACACAGGTACAGTTTGATGCATCTCGGGCAGCATTCTGGTTTGATGAAGCAGTGCTGGATATTAAAATTCCCTCTGCGGATGCGGTCACTTTTTCCGTCTATGAAGCCAAATGTCTGGCTGAACTGGAACGTTTGCAACAGGATGAGCAGACGCCGACTGTGGTGCAGCGCGTGCAGGATTATCTGGAAATCCAAAGCGGCCTGATGCCGAGCATGGCTGAAACGGCACAGGCGCTGAATATTCCGGAACGAACCTTGCGGCATCAGTTACAGCAATGTGATACCAGTTATAAGCAGATCCGCGAAGAAATTATTAAAGATAAGGCTTTGCGACTGATTGAATACAAACAGTATTCGATTGAAATGATTGCAGAATTATTAGGCTATTCCGAGCCGGCCGCTTTTAACCATGCCTTTAAACGCTGGTTTGGGCAAAGTCCTCGGCAATATATAAAATAGCCTAAGCTTATTTATGCCAAAGTGTTATAGCGTGTTGATTAAACTCCGCTATAATTAAATTGATCCCAAATAGTACGAAATTCTATGTCCGATTTTAATTCACAGCACAGCACCGCTTTTAGTCCGATTTCTCCTGCAGAACGTTATGCACAAGCGATCTCTTCAGGACAGTTTATGCCTGATGAAGCACAGGCAATGGCAGTACATGAACTGAATCGTGTCTGGCTGGAATTGATTCAGCGTTTCAAGGCATCGAAAAAAGCATTTCGCCGCTTTCGTCGCCAGACGTCTCCGAAAGGCGTGTATATGTGGGGCGGAGTAGGGCGTGGCAAAACCTGGTTAATGGATCAGTTTTACGATTCGATTCCGTTTCGCCGTAAAACCCGGATGCATTTTCACCATTTTATGCAACATGTGCATCGTGAGTTAAACAAATTATCCGGACAGCGTAATCCCTTAGATATCGTGGCGGATCGGATTTATAAAGAAGCTGTCATCATCTGTTTTGATGAATTCTTTGTATCCAACGTAACGGATGCGATGATCCTGAGCGATCTTTTCCAGAAGCTGTTTGAACGCGGTATTACCTTGGTCGCCACCTCGAATATCGCACCGGACGGTTTATATAAAAACGGCATTCACCGTGACCGTTTTATGCCTACCATCGAACTGGTCAAGAAAAACTGTGTGGTGTTAAATGTTGATGCCGGAGTCGATTACCGTCTACGGGTTCTAAAACAGGCACAACTGTTTAAATTCCCGTTGACCCATGATCATAAAAACTGGATTGCACAGCGTTTTAGCGCTTTGACCCAGACTCAGACCTGCTCGGAAGAACCGATTATCATCAACAACCGTATTGTTGAAACCGTGTCACATACTGAAGATGTGTTGTGGTGTGAATTTTCTGAGCTCTGTTTAAAACCACGTAGTCCGGCTGATTTTATTGAAATCGCCAATATTTATAATACGGTTTTGGTCAGCAATGTGCCGCACCTGACCGATTTTCTAAATGATGGAACACGCCGTTTTATTTATCTGGTCGATGAATTTTATGACCGCGGCGTCAAGTTACTTTTAACCTCGGAAGATAATATCGTGGATATTTACCAAGGTGAGAAACTGGCCTTTGAAATTGAACGAACCCGTTCCCGTTTGCTGGAAATGCAGTCGGATGAATACCTGAATTCTGAAC
>NZ_JBAPXX010000046.1:0-59075 GCF_049284435.1 Acinetobacter sp.
GCAATATTGGCAGGACTTTCGATTTTACTGAACACTCTTCAACTGCTCTCGGAATATTCAATAGATGAACTGAATGAAATCGCAACAATTGCATTAAGTACCTAAAGATGTGTAGATACCTATGCCCTTAGGGAGAGGGTTGGGGTGAGGGCGGAATTTTAAATAAAAAGAGTATCGACCCTAGGAGAAGAGTAAAGTGAAGGAAATAAATTACTTCTTCAACTTACTCAATAATCCCTTTGGTAACTTCTCCGTCGCAAAACCATACAGCGCAGCAAAAGGCAGTGCGGTACGCGCCAGATAAGCAACCCGCCACAAACCACCATGATTCGCACCATGCATCATCAATTCAAGCGGATGGTTGAGTTTTACTTCAGGATTGGCCACCGATTCTGGATTACGCAGATCATGAATCCATAGAGCCGCCATAATCGCATTGGTGGTTTCAGGCGCGAAAGCTTCCACATCAAACAGGCTGGCGCCATTGAATGCGGCTTTTAATAGCGGATTTTTGGTGACAGAATGAGTGGTCGTAGAAGGTGCAATATTGATACTGACCCGCTGGCCTTGAGCGCGAGCCAAGGTAGCACGCCATTGCTGGATACGTTTTGCCAGCGCATAGTTCGGGCCTTGTTCAACCACCAGACAGTCACAAATGCCATATGCCTGATCGCCAGACTGAATCAGCTCATGACTATTTTTCTGGAAAAAGTGTTTGCGGCTTAAAGTCGCAACACTTTTAGAAATCAGGGTCTGTGCCTTGGAGTGTTCAGTGTATTTCACTTTTGACGCTTCAATCACTTCACTCGGCACGGCATACACATCGGTCGGCGTACACATGTACATCAGGCTGGTATTGGCTTTTTGCTGGCTAACATAGTGCATGATGGCATCCATCGCCATGGAAACGCGGACATGCTTTTCACCATCAAGATAGGCAATTGCAGCTAGATCTAAATCCTGCTCAAACTGTAATAACCATTTGGCAATTTCAGGAATCTGGGTGAGCAAATTCGCGCCCAGTTTTTCTTTTAAAATATCAAGTGAAGTATCGGCACGCAAGTCTTCAGTACAAGGTGCATATAGTGTGGCATTGCCTTGGTTGATGGTATCGATAATGTTGCCCCAGACCCGGGTATTCGGCAAATCAATCGCCACAATATTGGCTTTCCATTTTGCCAACCAGGTCAGAGGTCCTGCTTCAGATGCAGCACCAAACAGCACTGTGGTCCGATCTGACAGGTCAAACCATTCAGGATGTACCACACATTCACGTAGGGCATTGGCATGGCTGGTTTCCATAATGCCTTGAGTTTCCCAGCGTTCAATCTGCTCCAGTAAGGCATCACCTTGCAGCTTTTGACCCTGGTAGGGCACATACCATTCTGGTGCCGCTTTGCTATTACCTGTCAGCTTGAAGGTATGTAACTGACCCGCGGGAAGGGAGAAGACCTCCTGCAGTAAATGCTTGTGACCGTCACGATAAAATTCAAACGTCTGATGGGCCTGTGCCAATCCATCCTCTGCAATTTTCAGGCTGGCTTCAGGAGAGCTCAGACCCTGCTCGACCAACTGCTTAAAATGTAAGGTGTAAAGTTTACGCCAGTTTTTTTCTGATTGTGCCTGTGCGGAACTGTGAGGGGCGACATTGGCTAGAGCTGCCGCGATAATTGCGCGCCCTGCTTTTGAGCTACTTGATTTTTGTTGTGGAGACTGAAGAGGAAATTGAAGACCGTCTGGTGTAGTGGACATGCAAAATATCTCGAGAATGACAGTAATTAATATACAGATATATACATTATCGCTGCAAATTTCAGTCCAAGATTGGCATTAAGTGACATCATCACTTTCTAATATATTACGAGATGTTTCAAACAAATAAGAGAGCAGCAACTCTCTTATCAATTTTTAGCAGAAATATGAGGATTAATTCATATATAGCCTCATTCCATCAGTATTTAAAAACCCTAATTAAAACGGAACCTGCATCAGTTTATTCAGGAAATGCGGAATCAGGCGTGGCTCCAGAATAATCGTCATGACCACCCCGTAAGCCGCTCCCCATAAATGCGCGCTGTGATTAATATTGCTATTGCCTTTTTTGCCTGACCAGATGCTGTAGGCTACATACAGCACAGCAAAAATAATTGCAGGAACCGGAATGAAGAACACAAAGATTAACTTCCAAGGTTCAAATAAGATATAAGCAAACAGCACAGCCGACACTGCACCGGAAGCGCCTAGACTTGCCCAGTGCGCATCATTTTTATGCTTCAGGTAACTTGGCAGAATCGCTGCGATCAGACCACCGAGGTAAAACAGGATAAAACCCAGGTCATACAGGTATTGACGATAAAAGCTTTCAATCACGCTGCCAAAAAAGAACAGGGTAATCATGTTAAACAAGAGATGCGCTCCATCCGCATGGATAAAGCCATGAGTAATAAAGCGATCGTATTGTCCACGTTGCAGTGCCGGTGGCCAGAAAATCAGGCGATTCATCACCGTCTCTTTGGAGAAAGCAATGAATGACACAATACAGGTGATCAGAATAATGGTCACGGTATGATTAAAAGGTAAATCAAGCATATAAATGATTCTAATGGTGCCTATTTGCCAATTATCATGCCATTAAAATTGAGCTAAAGTTGTACTTTTATAATAAATCCGACAATTTTAGTTGATTTTTAAAAATTACCCCGCATCTTCAGTTAAAATGGCCGCTTGAGCTTGAGGAAATTATTGTTATGTCGACTGAGAACAGCAGCACTCCAGTTGTTGGTGAAATTCCCAACTTATTGATTACACCAACAGCACAAGAGTATTTAAAGGATCTACTGGATAAACAGAACACTCCGGGTATTGGTGTGCGTGTTTTTGTAGAGCATCCGGGTACTCCTCGCGCTGAATGTTGCATGGCCTATAGTGCACCTGATGAAGTTGTACCGACAGATTATAAGCAGGAATATCCTGATTTCCCTGCTTTTATCGATTCGCTATCTATTCCGTATTTACTCGATGCCGTGATTGATTACAACAAAGACCGTTTTGGTGGTCAGTTGACTTTCCGTGCACCGAATTCCAAAGTGCCACGCGTTGGGCCAGATGCATCGGTAGAAGAGCGTATTACCTATGTATTGCAGTCTGAAATTAACCCGGGCCTGGCAGGTCATGGCGGTAACTGTGCACTGGTTGAAGTCAAAGAAGACCCTGAAAAAGGTTTAACCGCTATACTTAAATTTGGTGGTGGTTGCCAGGGCTGTTCAGCGATTGATATCACCTTGAAACAAGGTGTTGAAACCACATTAAAACAACATGTACCAGAGTTAATGCATGTCGTTGATGAAACGGATCATAGTCAATCTGAAGGTGCGTATATGAAATAATCTGTTCCATATAACAGTTTATTTATCGCATTTTAAAAAACCTCGAAATTTCGAGGTTTTTTTATATGTGGCTTAAAAACCAGTGAATGTTAATGATAATAATTATCAACATTAATTGCATTCAATTGAAAAGATGTTACACTTCGCAACCGAATAAACATGATCTCTTCATAAATATTGGGGCGTGCAAGATATGAATAAGCCATTCTTAAAAACAACTTTAGCATTTGCTGTAACTTCAGTCATGACGGGTAATGCATTTGCAGTCGAAGCTGTTGTTCCACAGGCGGAAGCGACTAAACTGCAAACGATTGTGGTGACCGCAACAGGTTATGAGCAAGATTTGGCTAAAGCACCTGCTTCCATTACCGTGATTGATCGTGAAGAATTAGATAAACGTGAATATAACGACATTACTGATGTGCTGCGTAATACGCCTGGCGTAGTGGTTTCGGGTTCAGGTTCTGCACAGTCCATTAGTATTCGAGGCATGAGTTCAAACTATACTTTGTTTCTGGTCGATGGTAAGCGTCAATACGGCAAGGATGTGAACCCGAATGGGGATGATGGCGGTTTTGAGAAAAATATTCTGCCACCACTTGCCGCCATTGAACGTATTGAAATTATTCGTGGTCCAGCTTCTACACTCTATGGTACGGATGCCATGGGCGGGGTAGTCAATATCATTACCAAAAAAGTGTCGGATGAATGGTCTGGTCATGTCAAATTAGGAACCACGCTTCAGGACAGTAGCCGTTCAGGTGATATTAAAAATGCTTCTGCATATCTTGCCGGTCCTTTAATTGCAGACAAGCTGGGCTTGCAGCTGGCAGTCAATAAGCAGAAACGTAATGAAGACCATTATGTAGGCGGTTTTCGTGGCACAGAACGTGAAAGCTTAAATTCACGTCTGAGCTATGCCATTAATGATGATCATGATGTGCAGGTTGAAGCCAATTTTGTGCAGCAGGAATCCACGACTTCAGTCGGTAAAACGGTAGCACCCGCCCAAGGCGCTGCAGATTCATTCTCGCGCAATTATCGTAATGTTTACTCAGTAACCCATAATGGGCGTTATAGCGATAACTTGGACAGTTCATCTTATATCCAGTATGAAAATTCAAAAAATCCGGATCGCGGAAATACGGAACTCGGCACCAAGGGGATTACCCTGGATACCTGGACAGCGAACAGTCAATGGAACTGGTCTTTAGGTGATCACATGCTGTCATTCGGTGGATATCTTAAAGATGAAAAACTGGTCGATAAAGCGACTAACCGGAATCCCAATGCACCTGAATTTAGTGAGTTAACACGTTGGTCTGCTGCTGCATTCCTTGAAGATACCTGGAGCATGACGGATCGTTTCGATTTAACCGCCGGCCTGCGTTATGACCATGATGAAAACTATAGTGGTCATTTATCGCCACGACTGTATGGGGTGTACGCGGTAAATGATAACTTTGTAGTAAAAGGGGGGGTGGCCACAGGTTATAAACAGCCTGATATTCGTGCAGCCACAGATGGGTTCTATAGCGTCACGGGTGGCGGTGGTTCACCTTTGCCAACAGGCCGTGGCATTATTCGTGCCAATCCGGACTTGGAACCTGAATCAAGTGTATCGACTGAATTAGGTTTCAACTGGAAAAATGATGATATCAATACATCGCTGACTGGCTTTATCACTAAATATAAAGACCGGATTACGGAAGTTCGTGCCTGCGAAACCGATACTGATGGCACCACAACAAACCGTAATAACTGGCAGAATTGGAAATGTTTCGAAGGGGATATTCCATTCTACTTTATTAGTGAACGAATCAACGTGGATGAAGCAGAAATTCGTGGTGTAGAAGCAACGCTAGAAGCCAGTCTGAATGATTACACGACATTGACTGCAAACTATACCTATACCGATTCAGAGTTTAAATCGGGTGTTTTTAAAGGTCAGCCACTTAACCAGATGCCAGAACACATGTTTAATATTGGTGTCGATTATGAGCTAAATGATGCATTAAACGTCTGGAGCCGCTTGCACCATCGTTCTGAAACCTCTGCATACTTGAGCCGTACTTCTATGGCTCAGCCAAATCCAGGCTACCAATTTGTAGATGTTGGCTTTAACTATAAATTCAGTCCGAATTTGACCGGTAAATTCGGCGTCTATAACCTACTGGATGAAAAAGCTGAAGATATTGATGGTGATCAATTATTGGATGGCCGTCGTTACGGTATCAGCCTGAATGCAAAATTCTAAGCACACGAGAAAATAGAAAAGCCGCTATAAAGCGGCTTTTTTTATTTAAATCTTAAGAATTTTCAAAGTATCTTCATGATAATAAAATTGTTCCAGATACATGCGTGCGCGTTCACGTAAATGGCCTTGAGAAACCATCTGCTGGATTACCGGGCTGAGCAGTTGCTGCAATTCATTCTGAATTAAAGATTCATCAATATTCAGATCACGGAGTAACTGATCAAAAGTATGTTCCTGATTACGGACATACCAGGTATGAATTCCGTCATGTACTTGCTGCTGTAAATAGTCTGTCTGGCGTATGTGATCCCAGATGTCATGACCTAAACCGACCGTCTGATTCAGGTCCTGAAGTTCAATATAATTCTTCAAGACCGATACTGGCATATCCTTAATTTTATGCCAGAGATTGGCCTGAAAATGATAGAGTTTCTCGTCGTCAAAATGCTGGTTCAGCACATGCTCACTCATCTGGCTGAGCTTCAGAATGTTCTTTTGCAGATAACGCGCAACGGTGCTATCGAGGTTGGTGTCGGTGACATTTTCCAGAACGGATTTGCCCATTTTCATAAAGCGGGAAACACCGGGTACGCTTTTGGCAATCACGGAATTATCCAGATAATCCTGAATGGAATGCTGGATCAATTGCGTAATCATGGCTGAAAATGCCGGATTATTGACTACGGTTTTAATCAGACGCTGACGATGGCCACTTTTGCTGGCCACATACTGGGCGATTTTGTCCACGGTCAGGACTGGAATCAGATCGGCGATTGTGGTGGTATCATTGGCCGGATGGACCAGGGTAAAACGGATGTGCTCGGCAATCTGTTCAATCAGAAAGCTGCTGGCGGCAGTACCGAGAATCTGTTTTTGTAAAAGCTGATTGATCAGTTCACAGCTCCACAGCTCTTTTAGAGTCTGTTTACGCAACCACAAATAAAATGAATGAAACTCGCTTTGAATCGTTTCAGATTGAGAAAATGCCTGATCGAGAAAATCAAGTTGAGCATCGATCAACTGCTCAATCATCGGGTGTTTCTGCATAGCATCTCTGAAACTTAATTTAAAGGAATGAGTTTATCAGCAAGCGGGTTTTTTAGGGTCTGTGTCTTGGCCAGAAAAGGCAAATAATGTTGTGCGACCTGTTTTTCTGCTTCCAGAATCGGCATATGCCCGACGTTATTCAAAATCACCGGTTTTTCGGCACGTTTCAGCAGGGCATGCAGTTCTTTGACCACTTCGACATTAATGATTCGGTCCTGTCTGCCCCATAAAATCAAGGTGGGTGCTTCTACCGTGCGGGTCAGGCGGGCAAAGGTTTCCGGTGTATAAATCCGGTTTAGCATCACCACCTGATCAATCGATTTTCTGGTTTGTTCAGCGCGTGAAATCAGCAGTTTTTCCTGTGCATGCCGCAACTGATAAGGAATCACCGCTGGGTTCTGCATGAGCTCTTTGGATACATCCTGCAGATCGCCAGGTTTGCTGACGATCAGATCTTTTAAGGCTTGTGGGTCTTTGGTATAGGGAGTATTCCCCATTTTGTAAAGACCAGCACTATTGATCAAAAACAGGCTTTGCGTATCAAAAGGATATTGTGAAGCATACATCGTAGCAATCGAGCCACCCAGAGAATGCCCAGCAATATGTAAATTCTCGTCCACATTTAAGGTTTCAATAAATAGACGTAGCTGGGAGGTCACATTAGGTACAGAAACATCAAAATTGTCCGGAACTTTGGTGTCACCGTTGCTTGGCAGATCCGGAATAATGACATGATAATAGGGCGTCAGAAACTGCGCGACCCGGTTCCAGTTGTCGCGCGTGCCGGCCAGACCATGAATCAGTAGAATGGATGGTTTGTTCTTGGCACCGCCTTCGCTATAGCTCCAGGTGACCTCGCCAATTTTGAGGGTCTTGGATTTGAGACCGGCAAGGCTGCGTTCCTGCAACAAATGCTGCTGCAAGACTTTGGCAGATGTTTCATTCTTCTGGCTAAACAGTATTTGAGCATGTGTCAGGCCCGGTAATGCCATGCTGAAGGCAACCAAGGCTGAACAGATCATTTTCGAACGCAATTTTATTATTTTCTTCATCGGCTATTCCCCCAAACAAACCCAGTGAGCAAATTGCTCAATCAAAATACTTCCATGTTATAAATTTGCAATTTTCATTCAAATAAAAACATTATTCTTCACCCTATTTTAAATCAATCCTTGCGCTTGTCACCCATTAGTTTTTTGCTAGATTACATTAAATGACTGGAAAATGTGATGTATTGCGCATAAATTCCCTGCAGAAATGAAATTAGATAAATGCTAAAAATTTAATCAGCTAAGATTTTTTGCAAGTGACATTCAAAAAAACTGGCAGTAAGATATTGCAACTAAAACCATCGGTGATAGAAAAGAATGCTCACAGCTCAAGAAGCTTTAGAACGTCTTAGACAGGGTAACCAACGTTTTGTCAGTGGCGATACCACGCATCCAAAACAACTTAGCCACCAACAGCGCGCAGAAATGGCAGAGGATCAGAATCCGTTTGCGATTGTTTTGGGATGTTCAGATTCGCGCGTTCCAGCCGAAATGGTTTTTGATCAGGGGCTCGGCGATCTTTTTGTGATTCGTGTGGCAGGTAATATTGTTGCCCCCTCACAGGTCGGCAGTGTTGAATTTGCCGCGGCACGTTATGATTGCGCGATTGTGGTTGTGTTAGGTCACAGTCACTGTGGTGCGATTAAAGCCACCATTGATACCTTAATGTGTCCAGATTGTCCGCCATCAGCAAACCTGATGTCGATTGTGAACCGCGTACGTCCTTCAGTTGAAACCTTAATGCAAACTGAACTGAAAAATGACTTGGCAAAATTATCCAAGCATGCAGTACGTTCCAACGTATTTGCCTCGGTGAATCAGTTGCGTCATGGTTCAGCTGTTTTGGAAAACCTGATTGGACAAGGAAAATTAAAAGTCGTGGGTGCTGAATATTCACTTGAAACAGGTGAAGTTACATTCTTTGATTTCTAAGTCAGATTTTAAGATTTGAACAAATTAAAGGCGCTTTATAAAGCGCCTTTAATGTATGGATAAGCATTATTTAACAGGATCGTCTGCGCTTTGGCATTCGGATGAATCAGATCCTTTTGCATCAGGGTCTTATGGCCGGCGACACCTTGCATAAAGAAGGGCAATAACTTCACCTTATATTGCTGACTCACCACTTTATAATTATTTTCAAAAGCCTTGCTATAGGCCTGTCCGTAATTAGGCGGCATTTTTATGCCAAAGACCACGACCTTGGCCTTGGCTTTCTGGCTCTGCTGAATCAGGCTGGCTAAATTTTTTTGAATCATTTGAGGTGGTTGTCCACGCAAGCCATCATTGCCACCTAACTCAATGACCACAAGGTCTGGACGATGCGTCTGTAGCAATTTTGGTAGTCTGGCCAGCGCTCCGCTGGTGGTTTCGCCACTGACACTTGCATTGACCACTTTATGCTGTTTCGGATACTGTTGCTCTAAACGCTTTTGTAATAAATGTACCCAACCTTGCTGGGGCTGGATACCATAACCTGCACTTAAACTATCACCTAAAATCATAATCGTCTTTGCTGAAACCCCAAGAGGTAACAGGCACAGACTGAGCAAAAAAAAGTAAGGCAATAGCCGAGTTTTCTGATTAAGATCTTTCATATAGGACACGTATGATTCAAAGCAGCAACGATTCGACCATCATGCCACAGGCTATTATTTCTGCCCAGAAATTGACACAAAAGATACAACTTTCACAAAAACAGCTAACCATTTTTGAGGATCTTGATCTGGAGATTCAGGCCGGGGAGCAGGTGGCAATTACCGGTCGTTCCGGTTCCGGAAAATCCACATTACTGGGTATTCTGGCGACACTGGATCAGGCGAGTTCAGGTCAGCTTATGGTCTGTGGCGAATCAGTGTCTAGCTTGGATGAAGAACAACGTGCGCTGGTACGTTTAAGAAATATCGGGTTTGTCTTTCAGTCTTTTCAGCTCTTGCCGCATCTGACTGCACTTGAAAATGTAATGCTGCCACTGCGCCTGCAGCCCGGCTTTAAATATGCAGAAGCTGAGCAAAAGGCGTTGGCATTACTACATAAGGTCGGTCTGGATCGACAGGCGCAGCAAACGCCAAAAGTGCTATCTGGCGGTGAACAACAGCGTGTGGCGATTGCTCGTGCACTGGTCAGTGAACCAAAAATCATTTTTGCCGATGAACCTACAGGCAATCTCGATGGTGAAACGGCCAGAGAAATTGAACAACTGCTGTTTCAACTGAACCGGGAACTGGGGACGACCTTGGTGCTGGTCACGCATGACCGCAAACTGGCGCAGCAGTGTCAGCGGCATTTTGAACTGCTGAATGGCGAGCTGATTGAACATCCGAGTGGAGGATGAAATGAATCCATTATTTCGTCCTTTACTGACTCAAAGTTTTAAAACGACCGGAATTTATCTGCTGATTATTGCCTTAACGCTGGCGATCAGTGCGACCACTGCACTCAAGTTTAGTAACGAGCAGATCCAAAATGCAGTCGCCTTGCAGGCAGCAGAAATGCTGGCCGGTGATCTGGTGCTTTCAGATAATGAGCCTTTGCCGAAGCAGTGGCGTGATCAGGCCAAGCAGCTGGATTTAAAGCAGTCAGAAGTCACTTTCTTTAGCAGTATGGCCTATACCGATGCGCAGTTTGTTATGGTCAATGTCAAAGCCATTGATCAGGCTTTTCCTGTGCGTGGCGAACTGCGGGTGCAACCGGCAAAAAAATCGATTCAATCTGGTGAAATCTGGCTCAGTCCACGAGCCATGGATTTGCTCAAAGTCAAATTGGGGGATCAGCTCAATATTGCCGATGCGGCGTTTAAAGTCACCGCCAAGATTGAACAGGACTCCAATCAGGAACTTGGATTTTCCGGATTTTCACCAACGGTAATTATCTCTCAGGCAGATGTGGCACGAACCAATGCGATTCAGGTAGGGAGCCGGATTGAATATCGCTTACTCATGGCTGGTCGCCCGGATGATACCCAACAATATGAAGCCTTGTTCAAGCAGCAGGTCAAGTCAGCAAACGGCTCGGCTGAAACGCCAGCGGAAGTGCAAGGGCAGGAGTTTGAGGAGCAAAGCAGTCTCAGGTTACGCAATGCCAGTGAAGGCAATACCCGCTTGATGAAGCCGATTGCTAATCTGGATACTTTCCTGCAACTGGCGAATATTTTGACCATTCTATTATGCGGCATTGCCATAGCCTTAACCGCGCAGCGCTATGTGCAGCAGAATCAGGATCATATTGCCTTGATGCGTTGTATTGGCGCTACCAAGCAGCAGATTCTGTCGGCTTATCTGGCTTTACTCGGGATGGTGCTGCTGATTGCCATGCTAATTGGTACCGTGGTCGGGATCAGTCTGGGTTATGGATTGTTACAGTTGATGTTGCAGCTGATTCCAAATTTACAGATTGAATTTTCAGCCCTAGCAATGTTGCTCGGGCCATTGCCGATCGCGATGCTGACCAGTGCCGTGGTGCTACTCGGCTTTGTCATGCCAAGCTTATTGCAACTCCTGAATACGCCGCCAATTCGGGTGATTCGTCAGCAGGAAAAATCAGTACAATCCATGCTGTGGATGCTGCTGACCGGAACGCTCAGCCTGATTATCTTTAGTGTGATTTTGACTGAAAATCTGTTGCTGACCGCCTGGGTGATTGGCGCGATTATCGTGTTATGTGCAGTGCTGTATCTGACGGTATGGGGGGTGTTGAAACTGCTGCGTAATATGAAGTTGAATCTGTCAGCTTATGTACGTACACCTTCTCAGACCGCCTTGCAGATTACGGCTTTAGCCTTGGGCTTGAGCCTGATTACAGTATTGGCAGTCTTGCGTACAGACCTGCTAGATCGTTGGCAGCAACAGTTACCGGAAGGTACGCCGAACCAGTTCGTTTATGGTTTGCCGCCTTTTGATATGCCAGATCTCAAAGCCCAATTTGAGCAGAATGGCTGGAAAAGCACGCCACTGTATCCGAATGTACGCGGGCGTCTGGTCGCCAAAAATGATCAGCCTTTTGCCGAGGAACTGGTGAAAAGCAGCAATACCTTGAGGCGTGAACTGAATCTGACCCAGTCAAACCGCTATCCCCAGGATAATGTGATTGTCAGTGGTGAGGCAGCTTTAAAGCAGGCCGGAACTGTATCAGTTGAAGCCAATACTGCCGAAGAGTTAGGGATCAAGATTGGAGATAAACTCAGTTTCAGTCTGCCGGAAGGGATACTGGAAGCCAAAGTAGTCAATTTAAGAACAGTCGAGTGGGAAAGTTTTAGCCCTAACTTCTTCTTTATTTTTGCCCCAAATACCATGGATGCCAATGCCGGCAGTTATCTGGGCAGTTTTTATGTCCCGGAGGCAGATAAAGGCAAGCTGGTGTCTGTGATCCAGCAATTTTCCAACACAGTTTTTATTGATGTCAGCCTGATTCTGGAAGAGATCAAACGCATTGTAAATGTGCTGGTGCAAATCGTGACGATCCTGGCGGTACTGGTCAGCATTTCCGGTTTTCTGGTGCTGATGGCCTGTTTGAACCTGTTGATGGATGAGCGCAAACGTGAAGTGGCTTTGCTCCGATCATTCGGTAGTTCCAAGCAGAAACTGAAAACCATGATGAGTCTGGAAATTGGTTTTATCGGACTGTTTGCCGGAATAGTTTCCTGTCTGTTTGCCGAAGTCATCAGTGCAATTGCCAGCTATAAAATGGATTTGATGATTCAGCCGCATTGGGAAATCTGGATTATCCTGCCGATCTTTATGACCGCTTTATGTATGCTAATTGGCCGTTATCGCCTGAGTTATCTGTCAGATATTCCGCCCTTACAAAGCTTGCGCGAGATGAATCAATAAGATTCATCTCTTGGGCTTTTAAACCGGTTCTGATTTAAAGTCGTAACTGCTGCTGCATCAGTTCCAGCATTTCTTGCCACAGTGGGCGAATTGCTTCAATCAAGGTCAAGTTATGTTGATAAAGCATCACACAAAGGCCGAAACCGACAAGCAGGGCAATCAGATTGAACAGGCGGCTACGCTGCTTTTTTTGACCGATGTACCATAACAAGGTGAGAAAAGCCCCCATCAGCATGCCGCCAATATGTGCGGCATTGTTGATTCCGCTGATCATAAAACCAAGTGCCAGATTCAGACCCATCACCATCACCAGAGTTTTTTTATCCAGGATAAAACGTTGCTGTGGCAGCATCGGCAATAAGGCCAGCGCCGTGAGTGAGGCACCGAGTCCCATCACGGCACCGGATGCGCCGGCACTGACTGCCGGCAATAAATCGGGATTGGCCACACCGCCTTCAATTAAGTTATAGCTGTCTTGAATGTTCATATAGCCACTGAGCAGGCTGCCCATTAATCCGGCACACACATACAGGCCAATAAAATACATCCGGCCAAACAGCTGTTCGGCCACACTACCAAAAATATACAAGGCCCACATATTCAACATCAGGTGAATCAGGCCAAAATGGAAAAACATGCTGCTAAACAAGCGCATGGGTTCCGCTAAATAGGTTAAAGGTGCATAATCGGCACCCCAGAGAATAGCGTCTCGGGTACTCGGCTGGCTAACATCCATGCCATTGATGGCTTGCCAGCCAAATAATCCAACATTGATCCCGATTAAAATGGCGGTGATCCACCAGAGATGCATTTCAAGTTTGCGATGTTCGACAGGGGGAGAGTATTCAGACATGCTATTTTTTTGCTGTGATTGTATATTTCGAATAAGCTTAACACGAAAAATTAAATTTTCAGGAGTAACACACTGACATGAAAGCCTTTCTGATCCGCACGATGCTCGTCATCGTCAGTGTGATTCTGGTGGTTCAATTGTGGATCTTTGCCAGTCTGGCCTGGTGGCGAACCAATCCGGTGAACACTACCATGATGATGCGGATTGATTACTGGACAGAACCTTCCAAAGCGATTCAGCATCAGTGGCGTCCCTATGATGAGATCAGCCTGAATCTGAAACGTGCCGTCGTCACTGCAGAAGATGGAAAATTTATTCATCACCATGGTTTTGACTGGGACGGAATTCAAACTGCGCTGAATAAAAACAGAAATCAGGGCCGTGTAGTCGCTGGTGGTTCGACAATCTCCCAGCAATTGGCGAAAAACCTGTTTCTTGTCAACAAGCGTTCATTTGTGCGTAAAGGTCAGGAAGCGGTCGCGACCTGGATGATGGAACGCATGTGGTCGAAAGAGCGGATTCTGGAAGTCTATTTAAACTCGATCGAGTTCGGGGACAATATCTACGGCGTTGAAGCGGCGGCCAAGCATTATTTTGGTAAAACTGCGCAAAGCCTGACCCGGGATCAGGCGATCTTTCTGGCTGCCATTTTGACCAATCCGAAATATTTCCAGGATCATCGCAATTCCTCTGCATTAAATGCACGTAAACGGATGATTCAGCGCTATATGCGTTATGCAGAATTACCTTAATTGATGATTTGAAGAAAAAGCCCAATTATTTGGGCTTTTTTTTATGAAATTGTCATCAATTTGAAGCATACTTGGAGCGATAAGCACAATTTTAAATCCGCATAGGTTTGATATGAATACGGCAGCCAGCACAACTTCAGCACAGCCCGAATATACATATAATGATCGTTATATTAATCGTGAACTGTCTATCCTAGACTTCCATTTACGTGTCCTGGAACAGGCTGTCGATCCTTTACATCCATTGCTCGAACGCATGAATTTCCTATTAATTTTCTCACGTAATCTGGACGAGTTTTTTGAAATCCGTGTCGCCGGGATGATGGAGCAGCTGGATCTGGACAATGAAAGCCGGAGTCCGGATGGCTTAACCCCAAAGCAGGTTTTAGAACAGATTTCTAAAACCGCACATGCCGCCATTGAACGCCAGTACCGTATTTTAAATGAAGAGATTTTGCCAAAACTGCGTGAGGAAGATATTTGCTTCTTGCGCCGTGGTGAGCTGACTCCGGCACAATCTGCCTGGATTAAAAAATATTTTCAGGAGCAGGTTGCGCCGGTTCTCACTCCGATCAGTCTGGACCCTGCGCATCCATTCCCACGGCTGGTGAATAAATCACTGAACTTTATTGTCACACTGGAAGGGAAAGATGCTTTTGGCCGTCAGATTGATCTGGCTGTGGTACCTGCACCGCGTTCACTGCCACGCGTGGTACGTCTGCCAGATGAGCTGACCGATGGCAAAGAGCATCATGTGATGTTGTCGGCCATTATTCATGAGCATGTCTCGGACCTGTTTCCTGGCATGACCGCGACCGGTTGTTATCAGTTCCGCGTGACCCGCAATGCCGATTTGGCCTTGAATGAAGATGTAGAAGATCTGGCCAAGGCACTCAAAGGTGAACTTAGTTCGCGCCGTTTTGGCCGTGCTGTACGTCTGGAAGTGACAGAAAACTGCCCGCAGCATATTTATGCATATCTGTTGAATGAGTTTGATCTGGAAGAAGAGCAGCTTTATAAAGTTGCGGGTCCAGTCAATCTGGCACGTTTGCTGTCTAACTTTAAGCGCCCACATTTGCGTTATGATTCGCATACCCCGATCATTCCTAAAGTACTAAAAAAATCTGAAAATATTTTTAGTGCCATGCAGAAACAGGATATCTTGCTGCACCATCCCTTTGAATCTTTTGCCCCTGTCATTTCACTGTTACGCGAAGCGGCACGTGATCCACAAGTGCTGGCAATCAAACAGACCTTGTATCGCAGTGGCCCGGATTCTGAAATTGTACAGGTACTGGCTGAAGCTGCCCGCAATGGCAAAGAAGTCACGGCCGTGATTGAGTTACGTGCGCGTTTTGATGAAGAATCCAATATTGAAGTCGCCAATGTCCTGCAAGAAGCCGGTGCGGTGGTGGTGTATGGTATTGTGGGCTATAAAACCCATGCTAAAATGATTCTGGTGGTTCGCAGGGAAAATAACAAGCTGGTGCGCTATGTGCATCTGGGAACCGGTAATTATCATGCTGGCAATGCGCGAATTTATACCGATTATGGTTTGCTCACCACAGACAAAGACCTGTGTGAAGATGTACACCGTATTTTCCAGGAGCTGACTGGTATGGGGAAAATGGCCAAGCTGAAAAAGCTGTTACATGCGCCGTTTACCTTACATGCTCAACTGATTAATTATATTGATAATGAAATTTTGAATGCCCAGGCAGGCAAGCCGGCGCAGATCATTGTCAAAGTCAATGCGCTGACCGAGATGCAGTTGATCAATAAACTCTATGAGGCTTCTCAGGCCGGAGTACAGGTTGACCTGATTATCCGCTCGATTTGCAGCTTGCGTCCGGGCTTGCCGGGTCTGTCGGAAAATATCCGGGTGCGTTCAATTGTCGGACGTTTCCTGGAACATACCCGCGTGTATTATTTCAGCAATAATGGCAATGCACGGATTTACTGTTCAAGTGCAGACTGGATGGATCGTAACCTGTTTAATCGGGTCGAGGCCTGTTTCCCGGTCGAAGATGAAGCTTTGAAAAAACGTATCTATCAACAAGGTCTGTTGAATTACCTGAAAGACAACCAGCAATCCTGGTCATTGCAAGGTGATGGCACCTGGCTGCGGGCACAGCCAAAAGAAGGTGAAAAACCGCATAATGCACAACGTATTCTGTTAGAGCTGTTTAAATAAGCTTAAGCATTTCCAGAGGCTGAAAATTCAGCCTCTTTTTTATTTCGAACATAGAATTTAACTGTTTAAGCTGAGTCTAACCAGTTTTCGATAGATGTGTTTGACCCGGCTATACATCTGATAATCTTTCATCTCGAGCTGGTTTTGTCGTTCGGCTTGCGATTTATGTTGACTCAATATGTGTAATAACTGTAATTCAGCTAAGTTGAAACAGGTTTTGGCAATGGGCTGGTGCAGGATATAGTCTGCTAATTCAGTATGAATGTAGGCTCCACCGCGTAACACAGTTTTCAGACTTTCAGTGAACTCGGGAAATGAATTCTGATGCTGCATATAGCTATCAGCGCCGGACAACAAGGCTGAATAAATGAGTGCTGTAGAATTAGTATTGAATATGGTAATAACAGGCTGATACGGGCTTTTGTTGTTTCAGCTAATGAATCAAACTGATCTCTGAAGTTGTTGCTACATGATAAAGAATCAGGTTGGGCAGATGTTCAATAATCATGGATTGTGCAGACAGCATATTGTCCGCATACAGTAGCATATCTGGCTGATAGCCTAGTTGCAGTAGCACGGTCTGGATGTTTGACAGGTCGAGTCCAGTCGGTGAATGGATCACTAAAACTGGTGCAGGCAAGAGGCTAGCCAATAAAACACGATCCTGTAGATGCTGATAGAGAACTATACTGTGAATTAGGCAGATGAAAATGCCTATCCCAAAGAATAGGGATTTAGCCGAATTAAGTGTCTAGGCGGACTGAATGTATTCAATTCAAGATATAAAAAAGGAGCAACATGTGCTCCTTTTTTATTCAGTGAAAATCAAGCAGCGTCGTGCTGAGTGATTTTCTGGAAAATCTGTAATAACACATCAAACTCGCTTTGCAGCGGTGTGCTTTTACGGGTCACCAATGCCAGGGTACGGCTTGGTGCCGCACTGATTGCTTTAACCAGAATTTCAGGATTGGCTTTCACCATATTGGTATGAATCGCGATTTCAGGCAACAAGGTAAAGCCAAGATTGGCTGAAACCATTTCGATTAAAGTCGGCAGTGAGCTGGCTTTTAAACGATGATCATTTTTACGTTCACCAATCGGGCAGGCACTCAAGGCATGATCACGTAAGCAGTGACCTTCCTCAAGTAACATCAGGCGAGACAGATCCAGATCTTCTAAAGAGTTTGCTTGTGCAGCATGCTGATCAGATTTTTGGTAAACTAGATACAGATTCTCTTTGGCAATCTCAGCAACTTTCAGGCCGCGGGTATCGAAAGGCAATGCCAAAGCCACCATATCCAGGTTGCCATGTTCCAGCTTTTCTACAATCTTTTCACTTTGTGCTTCATGCAGATGCAACTGGATTTTTGGTAATTGTTTATGCACTTCGTCTAGTAGTTGGGACAATAAGAAAGGTGCAATCGTTGGAATGACGCCGAGATGTAGATCACCGGTTAAAGGTTCACTCATCTCACGACTTAAACGCATTAGGTCCTGAGCATCGGCCAGTAGAACACGCGCGCGTGCAACCACTTGTTCACCAAGAGGCGTTAAACGAACATTCTGGCGGTCGCGTTCAACAAGTACGCCACCGAGTAAACGCTCCAGCTCCATGATGCCGCCAGACAAGGTTGACTGGGTGACAAAGGAGCGGCGAGCAGCTTCTGTAAAGTGTAGCGTCTCTGACAGTGTTACGAGGTATGACAGCTGTCTTAAAGATGGTAATGCAGCCATAGTGTCCTAATGTTTATGATTTAAAATGATCAGCAAATAATTCGCTAAGATATGGAATAAAATGCGGTGGGATATCATGCCCCATTCCATCAATTAATTCAAATTTAGCCCCTGAGATTGCTTTCGCAACGGCCTTGCCATGGCTAGGAGGCAGCAATCGATCTCGAGAACCATGGACCACCAGGGTTTCTTGTTTGATTTGCTTGTCCAGTTGCAGCAATGAGCCTGTACATAATATTGCTAAAAACTGTTGAAGTACACCAGCAGGATAGTAACTTCGCTTATATAATTTACGGGCGGTCTGTACCGCTTCCAGATGATTGACATAACCTGGCGAGCCGATGATCTTAAACAGTTTCAAACTATGATCAACAATGCCATCTTCATCTGTTGAAGCCGGTTTGTCAATCAAACTAAAGAGTTGCTTAGGGAAGGGTGGTGGCAACATCGGCTGGTTATTACTGGTAAACAGTAAGCCCAGTTTTTTGACTTTGTCCGGATAACGCGCTGCCAGAATCTGGGCAATCATACCGCCCATTGAAGCACCCAACACATAGACCTGTTCCAGCTGCATTTTTTCAATCAGCAGACTGACATCTTCGGCCATATCATACAGATCATAAGGTGCACCCTGATTACCCAGACCCAGCACAAACCGGCTCATCATTTTCAGGGTATTCAGGCGTGGGCCTTTGTGATGGATTTTTGAAGACAGGCCAATATCACGATTATCAAAACGGATGATATGATAACCATTCTCAATCAGTGATTTACAGAAAAAGTCAGGCCAGTACAGCATTTGCCCACCCAGACCCATAATGAGTAAAATGGTGGGATGTTGCGGATTTCCGCCAACCTCGACATGTAGCTGGATCCCATTGCCAAGATCAACCTTGGTTTCATGCATGAACGAGGTATATGGGGAAAGATTAAACTGTGGTGCGCTGTACATGGTCGCTGTCCTAATTAAAGGATATTTCGTTTAAAAAATATCCTTGCTATTAAACCTCTAAACCGCAGCAGGAATCAAGTCAGGAACCTGCTTGGTCAAGGTCAGACGCTGTTTGGCTGCAGTGGCGCCCAAAAGCACAAAACCACGTAAGGTGCCGTTAGCATCGATCGCTTTAGCCAGCATGCCATCATCGAACTCTTCAGTTTCCCAGGTAACATCAACATCAACCGGAGCAGGCAATACCGTTAAAGGTGCAGCAGGCGTTTTAACTGCCACTGGCATAGCGGGATAATGCACAGCAGTATGTTCACCGTTTAAGGTTTTTGCCAAAGCGCGAGCCTGTTGCATGATGGGCATGACATAAGGCAATAAGGTTCCATTGACCTCAGCACAGTCGCCCACAGCATAAATATCGACCTGGTTGGTTTCCAGTTGGACGGTGGTTAGAACTCCCCGACTGGTGTGTACATCTGCCTGTTTTGCCAAAGAAATATTTGGCTGTAAGCCTACTGCAGACAACACCACATCAGCGACCAAAGACTGACCGTTGGCCAGCGTGACCAGATAATCACCATTGTCCGCACGAGAGACTTTTTCGACTGTTGTGCCCAAGACAAAGTGAATGCCGGTTTCTTCAAGATTCTTCTGGAATGCAGTAGCAACATGTTCTGGCAATAAACGGCCAAGCGGCTGAGGCGCCAAATCAATGACTGTGACCTGATGATCGGTATTTTGCAGGTCATTGGCAAATTCACAGCCAATCAGGCCTGCACCTAAAATCACTACACGTTTGTCTTCACGTGCTGCCAGGTTGCTACGGAAAGCTTTATAGTCACTTAAATTGTTGACGACATGAATGTCATCGCTGGCATCACCGGCGATGGCCAGACGTACCGGATTGGCACCGACGGCTAATACCAGTTTGCTATAATGTTGCGTACTTTCCTGGCCATCTTTTTCAAGAACCAGCTGATGATCTTCCGGATGAATCGCTTTGACCCAGGTATGCTGTTCAATGCGCATATTCAGCTGTGCCGACATTTTAGCGGCATCGCCCAGTGCAATTTGCTCAGGCGCTTTATTGCCGACTAAAGCATTGGAGAGCGTCGGTTTGGCATAATTGATCGCATCATCCGCACAGATCATCAGCAATTCATGTTCTGGATTGAGTTTACGAAATTCACGTGCTACGGCATAACCCGCCATACCTGAACCAATAATGACGATAGGATGCATAGTTGTTTCCATATGGTAGAGCTCCATGCTGTATAAATGATAGAAGGGCATAAAAAAAGACCATATGGATATGGCCTTTAACTGGACATGATTAGACTTCGATCATTTCGAAATCGACTTTAGACACGCCACAATCCGGACAGGTCCAGTCATCCGGGATATCTTCCCATTTAGTGCCCGCCACAATCCCGTCTTGAGGCCAACCTTCTGCCTCGTCATAAATCCATCCACATACGATGCATTGAAACTTTCTCATGTAACTCTCCAAAACTGAGCAACTGTAGGCGTCAGCTTAAAATCCATAAAAGGCAAGACTCTAAAAGAATATGACTTTTTAACAGTGAACATATTTGGCTAAATTTTTACGCAGTTCTATTCAGAAAGTAAAGTGAATAAAAGCTTAATCAGCGAAATTAGCAGCAGAATAGACGACACATTCCTCATTTATCAGAAAATCACGCCAATCAGCTTTTCTGGCGCAGGCGGTTAAAGGATGAAAGCTGACGATGGCAAAAATGAGCGTTTATCGTGTGGGATAGACCAAAGTCGTGCAGTAAAAACTTGAGTTTTTAGGTAATTTAGAAGCAGTAAAGTTTGGATTGAATATTTTTAAAATAAATCACTATAATAAAATCAATATCTTGTGGTTAAACATCGGGTTTTTATTAGGCAGCTTGGCTTGTCCGCTCTACTCAAATAGGTTTAAAATTCCCATATTCCTTTTCTTTTTTAAGATCTCCCATGAGCAATTTGTCTACTTCTTTGTGGTCTCACATTCGTACGGTCCAAGATTTTCCAAAACCAGGAATTTGCTTCTTTGATTTGACCCCACTTTTCATGAGCAATATTGGTCCATTGACTGATGCTTTGATTGCCAGCATTCCTGCTGACAAACTGGCAGAAGTAGAAAGCTTTATTGCGGTTGAAGCACGTGGTTTTGTGTTGGCAAGCTTGTTGGCACAACGTACAGGCAAAGGCTTATTGTTGGTGCGTAAAGCAGGCAAATTGCCACCTCCAGTGGTCGGTGTGGGTTATAGCCTGGAATATGGTATGGATCGTTTAGAAATGTCTGCGAACGTTCAGTCCCAGAAAGTAATTATTGTGGATGATGTTCTGGCAACTGGCGGAACCTTAAAAGCAGTGAATGAACTGGCTCAAAAATGCCAGCATGAAGTACTTGGCGCAAGTATCTTCCTTGATCTTCCTGACCTGCATGCTGAATTAGGCCTGGAGATCTGGTCAGTGCTGGATGACGAATCTCAGCCTGAAGCGGCAGTTGCTTAAGTCATAAATTTTTTTAAAAAAAGCCCCAAAATTGTGGGGCTTTTTTATTGCCTGATAAAATGATCTTCGATTTCCTGAATCAGCGTATTAATTTGTTCAGGGTGTTCCAGACGATGATGGCCGCCATCAACTGCCTGAATTTGCATATAGTCTTCAAGTTGTGTCTGAACCGCATGCATATCCAGAATTTCATCGCCCAGCTCAAGATAGGCAAACTGAGGAATGTCATGCTGTAAATCGTGATGCCCAATGGCTGGATAGTCATCGCGGAAGTTAGGCTGCAAAATGGGATTGGCCACTACACAGGGAATTTGATACGCCTGTGACATTTTCAATGCCCAATAACCGCCAAGACTGTGGCCGACCAGAATATCCGGTTTGATGGTTTCAATCATCTCATGATAAAACTCGGCGACCGAACTATAGCTCAGATTTCGGTAATCGACATCGATACAGTACTTATGTACCACATCAATGGCGTGGAACTTGGTGGATTCTCTGGAGGAATCTAAGCCATGTAAAAACAAAATCTTAGACATAGTTCATTACTCATTTTTATGGGACATGCCATATTGGTTATTTGTTGATTGGCACATCATCTTCAATCTGAGCGTCATTGTAGAACGTCTGGGTGTACAAGGCAGTTAGCTATTGGTCTAAGCCGCAGTTTTGCAGTGCAATGATTTAGTATAACCCCTGTCTGGTTTAGACTTTGATCCCAACTGAGAGCAGCTGGGTGCTGCAAAAGGTTGAAGAAAGGGAATTTAAAAGAGTAACAGACGGGCTGAACCGAATGGTGTAAATAGCAAGATAGTGGATTTTTCCAAAGAAAAGCCGGTTCCTGAGAGTGTTTACGCTACGATTTGAGAAGGATTTCTGCTATTCTATGCAACTTCTATTTTTTAACTAATCTTATTCGAGGCAGAGATGACGCAAACTAACGCTCAATCGACTTCTGAACAAATCATTTCCGAAAACGATTTAATTGCACAGCGTCATGCCAAGTTAAAGCAAATCGAAGCTCAGGCACAAGAAACAGGTAAGAGCCCATGGCCGAATACCTTTAAGCGTGAGCATTATGCCCAGGATTTACAAGACCAGTTCGCTGATAAATCTAAAGAAGAAATTGAAGCAGGCGAAAAGGTCTACGTCAAAGTTGCCGGTCGTGTGATGCTGAACCGTGGTTCATTTATCGTGATCCAGGACATGACAGGCCGTATCCAGCTGTATGTGGCGCGTAAAGAGCTCGCTGAAGATGTACTGGCTACCATTAAAGGTCTGGACCTTGGCGATATCATCGCAGTCGAAGGTTATATCGGTCGTTCGGGTAAAGGCGATTTGTATGTACATATCGAACATTTTGAATTGCTGACTAAATCATTGCGTCCACTTCCAGACAAGTTTCATGGTCTGAACGATACTGAAGTGAAGTATCGTAAACGTTATCTTGATCTGATCGTTAACGAAGAAACGCGTAAAACTTTTGAAATTCGTGCCAAAGTTGTGGCAGGTATCCGTGCCTTCCTGACTGAAAAGCGCTATATGGAAGTCGAAACGCCAATGATGCATGTGATTCCAGGCGGTGCATCGGCACGTCCTTTCGAAACACATCACAATGCACTGGATATGTCATTGTTCTTGCGTATTGCGCCAGAGCTTTACTTAAAGCGTTTGGTAGTCGGCGGTTTTGAACGTGTGTTTGAAATTAACCGTAACTTCCGTAACGAAGGTGTATCTACGCGTCATAACCCTGAATTCACCATGATCGAATTCTATCAGGCTTATGCAGATTACAAAGATCTCATGGAATTGACCGAGCAAATGCTGGAGCGTCTGGCGATTGATATCTTGGGTACGACTGACGTGCCTTATGGCGATGAAGTGTATAGCTTCAAAGGGCCATTCAAGAAAATTTCAATGTTCGATGCGATTCTGGAAAATAACCCGCAATTTACCCCTGAAAATGTCAATGACCGTGAGTTCCTGGCAAAATTCCTTCAGGAAGAATTGAAAGAGCAAGTGAAACCAGGTTTCGGTCTGGGCAAACTGCAAACCATGGTATTTGAAGAAACCGTAGAAACCAAATTGCGTCAGCCGACGTTCATTACAGAATATCCAGCGGAAACTTCTCCATTGGCACGCCGTAATGATCACAATCCACACATTACCGACCGTTTTGAATTCTTCATCGGCGGCCGTGAACTGGCAAATGGCTTCTCGGAGTTAAATGATCCAATCGATCAGGCCGAACGTTTCCAGGCACAGGTTGCTGAAAAAGATGCTGGTGATGATGAAGCCATGCACTACGATGCAGACTTTGTAGAAGCGCTAGAATATGGTTTACCGCCGACCGCAGGTGAGGGTATTGGTATTGACCGTCTGGTGATGATCTTTGCCAATGCAGCAAGTATCCGCGATGTGATCTTGTTCCCGCATATGCGTCATAAAAATGCTTAAGTGATAAATTAAAAAAACCCGCTCTGGCGGGTTTTTTTATACTTGAAATAAAATAGATTCAAAAACTATAAACAAAAAAAACGCAATGATTGGGGTTGTCATTGCGTAGAAAAAGGAACGTCTTTTCAAACTACTTCATTAACTGTGGAGAGAGTTAAATCTGATTCCTTACTGAATATGAACATAATAGGACGCATTCTCATATGACTCATCAGTATTCATGTTAATACATGTTAAATAAGGTTAAAACTATGAAGATTATGTGGGGATATTTGCATCATTTTTGCGCAATTTTAGTTTAAATAAAAAATAAAAAAAGCTCTTCATCAGAAGAGCTTTTAAGAGTAGTTTTATGATTTAAAAATGGAATACACCGAGGCCAGATTTAACTTCATCCAATGTTGCCTGGGTAATATCGCGACATTTATCCGTGCCGGTTTTCAGGATATCCATGATGTAATCCGGATCTTTAGCCAGTTCAATACGACGCTCACGAATTGGACCAATCAATTCTTTAAGAATGCCTTCCAGACGTTTTTTTACCGTACCATCGCCTAAACCGCCACGACGATAATGGGCTTTGAGTTCTTCCAGTTCTTCTTTATTTGGGTCAAAAGCATCTAGATAAGTGAATACCACATTGCCTTCAACTTGGCCTGGATCTTCAATACGCAGATGATTCGGATCGGTATACATGGCGTTGACAGCTTTCTTGATATCTTTATCTGTCGCATCCAGCACAATGGTATTGCCCAAAGATTTCGACATTTTTGCTTTACCATCAAAACCAGGTAGGCGACCAACATTGGAAAGAAGAGCTTTACATTCCGGTAACAGGTCATGACCAATTTGACGGTTCAGGCGACGCACGATTTCGTTGGTTTGTTCGATCATTGGAATCTGATCTTCACCCACAGGAACCACAGTGGCCTTGAATGCCGTAATGTCAGCAGCTTGAGCCACCGGGTAGCACAAGAAACCGGCTGGAATATCACGTTCAAAACCACGCATCTGGATTTCAGATTTAATAGTTGGGTTACGCTCAAGGCGTGAAACAGTCACGAAATTGAGGTAAAGCATGGTCAGTTCATTTAGTGCTGGCAAGCATGACTGAACACAAATCGTAGTCTTGGTTGGATCAATACCGACAGCCAGATAATCCGTCGCCACTTCAATAATGTTACGGCGTACTTTTTCAAAATTGTCCGCATTATCAGTTAGGGCTTGAGCATCAGCGAGTAACAAATGTTGATGGTGAGAATCTTGCAGACCTACACGAGAGCGTAATGAACCTACAAAGTGGCCGAGGTGGAGTTGTCCGGTAGGACGGTCGCCCGTCAAGATCACTGGACGATTATCTTGATTACTCATTATCTATTCCAAAGGGTAGTCAGTACTACAGCTGTATTTTAACAAATGGCAACATTGTACGGCATTCTGTTTTTGATTGTCAGCCAGAAAAAAAGCTGTCGTAAAAAAATCTTATAAATTAAACAAGTGAATACAATATTTTTAAGAATTTTGATTAAACTAGATGAAAAGAGGATAAGGATAGTAAGTATGGCGAGCAGTTTATTACTATTATTAGATGATATTGCTACAGTCCTGGATGATGTCGCTGTCATGAGCAAAATGGCAGCAAAAAAAACGGCAGGCGTTCTCGGTGATGATCTGGCTTTAAATGCGCAGCAAGTGACAGGTGTGCGGGCTGATCGTGAATTGCCGGTGGTCTGGAAAGTCGCCAAAGGTTCTTTTGTCAATAAACTGATTTTGGTACCGCTGGCATTATTAATCAGCTTTATTGCAGGCTGGCTGATTAATCCCTTGTTGGTACTGGGTGGTTTGTTTTTGTGTTATGAAGGCGTGGAAAAAATTATTCATACCTTGCATACACCGAAAGCCAAGGACGCGGAACAGGCGCGTGAGCAATTGATCCATACGGAAATGGATTTGCACCAGTTTGAAAATGAAAAAGTCAAAGGTGCCATTCGCACTGACTTTATCCTGTCTGCTGAAATTATTGTAATTACTTTGGGAACGGTCGCCGCAGCCTCGATGCTGACCAAAGTGACCGTTTTAAGCCTGATCGCGGTAGTCATGACCATTGGTGTGTATGGTTTTGTCGCGCTGATTGTCAAACTGGATGATATCGGTTTACATCTGACTGAACAGCAGTCCGATTTTAAACAAAAAATAGGACGTGGCTTGTTGGCATTTGCTCCGATCTTAATGAAAATTCTATCCATCGTTGGAACCGCTGCGATGTTTCTGGTAGGCGGTGGAATTATTAACCATGCAATTCCTTTTATTCATCACTTTACTGAAGACAGTGTGGCTTATGTGCAGGATATTCCCAGCATTGGAAACATTTTTGGTGCCGTGACACCGACCTTGATTAATTTCGCTGTAGGAATTTTAGCGGGTCTGCTGGTCATGCTGGTGATTAGCCTGATTAAAAAAATCTGGCCTAAATCATCAAAAGCTTAAGGTGTGGAAATATCTGGATATTGAGCAGATTAAGAAAAGGAAAAGACTATGCGTTGGAAAGGTCGTCGTGTCAGTAGCAATGTGGAAGACCGCCGCGGTGGTGGTGCCAAAGCTGGCGGAATCAGTATTGTTGGATTGATTGTGGCCTTTGTGGCCTGGAAGTTTTTCGGTGTCGATCCACAACAGGCTTATCAAACCACCAAGCAGGTCACTCAGGGTGTATCGGGTGCAGCAGAAACACGTGGTCTGGAAAATCCCACGCCAGAACAGCAGGAGTCAATTGATTTTGTCGGAACTGTGTTGGCGGATACGGAAGATACCTGGAATCAGGTGTTTCAGCAGCAGTTAAATCAGCAGTATGTCCCACCGAAACTGGTGTTGTTTAACGGCATCGTGAATTCTGATTGTGGTACGGCTCAGGCGGCGATGGGGCCTTTCTACTGCCCGACAGACCAGAAAGTGTATATCGATACGGCATTCTTTAAAGATATGCGCAGTCAAATGGGTATAACTGGAGAACAGAATGCGACTGAACTTTCCCGTAATGATCAGGCTGGGGACTTTGCGCTGGCCTATGTCGTGGCCCATGAAGTGGGGCATCATATCCAGACGATTTTAGGTATTTCTTCTCAAGTACAACAGGCGCGTCAGGAAGCAAGCGAAGTGCAAAGTAATCAGCTTTCAGTGCGTCAGGAATTGCAGGCAGACTGTCTGGCCGGGGTCTGGGCCTACCATAATCATGAGCGAACCAAATTTCTGGAACAGGGCGATGTGCAGGAAGCGATGGATGCCGCACATAAAATTGGCGATGACTATTTACAGAAACGTGCTCGCGGGCAGGTGGTGCCGGACAGCTTTACTCATGGCAGCAGCGCGCAGCGGGTACAATGGTTTAATACCGGCTTGAAATCCGGTCAGGTTGCGAATTGTGATACATTTAACCAAAATATTTAAATGACTTCGATAAAAAAAGGAGCAGATGCTCCTTTTTTTATTTATGCAGAAAACGCCGGAAGTTTCTTAATATCTTGATACTGACAAATAACGCAGCCAAAGCAAACAGTGCAATTGCAAAGACCGTATATTTCAGGTTGCTCATGTCATTTTGATAAAACTGCTGAATATCTTGTTTGGTATATTCGAGGGCAGTTGCTTTGCCAGTCCGGCTATCTCTGAACTGAATTTTTTCAATATAGAACAGATTTCCCGCTTTGATTAAGTCAACGCTCTGGATTTGGCGGGTATGCGATTGATTGTCTTCATCGCTACATAAAGCGCTGTAATGCTCACAATTGATTTTGGCCACATAACCATTTCCTGCAATCAGAATAAAAATGGCATTGTCCGGTCGCTGGTTATTGGACACCAAGACATACTGCTCGCTGTCTTTGGTTTTCAGGGGAATGCTGGTGGCTTGCTGATAATGCTGTTCTGCTTGCAGAATTTCCTGAATTTTAGCAAAGCAGGTAAAACATAAGGACAACGTGATCAGAAAAATCACGCTGGCAAAACAGAGACGAAAAATGGTTTTGACAGTTTGATGCATGGGAGAAAAATTCAAAATAAAAAATGTGGAAGCAAAAGCTGAGTGCTGATCTGTATGTTAAATCATCATTCGAAAATACTGAAAAGAAACTTAACTCAATTCGATAAAAAAGCGGACTAAACTTGTTTTGCCAGAATACCTTGCTATTCAAATCACTATTTTAACAATGTCGTTCGGCGCATATTGCTGCATCTCGCCCAACTTTAGGAAACCGAATGGGAAGTTTCTTTTTTCTTCAGCTACTCACGGTGGTCTTTGCCCTATCTATTGCCACTACCATGTTTAATAAGCGCGTTTTGGGCTTTCCGCAAGCGATTGGTGTCCCGATTGTCTCGGCCATTTTTGTATTCATCTTGCAATGGGGTGCCAGTTTATTGCAGGGCAATCCATTCTTTAGCATCAATATTGAAAATATCGAGCAGGCTGTTCGTCACGTCGATTTCTATGATTTTCTGATCAATGGGGTGATCTGTTTTATCCTGACTTCATCTGCGCTGAAATTTAAAGTTTCGGATTTACGTAACCACTGGCGGCCGATCAGTATTCTGGCTGGTCTGGCTCTGGTGTTCTGTGCAGTGTTCTTTGGTGTGGTGTTATATGGTTATCAGTTCCTGATTGGTAAACATGTTGACCTGTTGGTTTTGTTGCTGCTGGGTGCAGCCTTGGGCGCCACAGATCCGATCGGGATCAAAGGAGTATTGAGTTCGGTTCGTGCACCGCATCATTTAATCGTCAAGCTGGAAGGCGAGTCGTTATTTAATGATGCAATGTGTATTGCCTTGTTTATGACCTTACTCAATGTCCTGCAAGGTGAAAACTTTACGGTAATGGCAGTACTGCAAACCTTGCTTTATGAAATTGTCGTGGCGGTGCTGATTGGTCTCGGATTTGGTTTTGCGATCTTGCGGATTTTGCGCGGCAAGCATGAAATGGAATCTCTGATTCTGACTACGGCCTTGCTGGCTTGTGGTTCCTATCTTGTGGCTTTGCTGGCACATGCTTCCGCGCCAATTGCCTGTGTTATTGGTGGTTTGATTGTTGGCAATAAATGGAAAGAAATTCTGGCAGATGCTGAAATTGGTGACGTTAATCATTTCTGGCATACGGTTGAGGGAATTATCAATTCATTCCTGTTTACCCTGATCGGTCTGGAATTGTTTATTCTGGACTTGAGTACCAGTCTGGTTCTGGGCGGAATGGTGGCCTTTGTGATTCTACATTTGGGCCGTTTTGCAGCCAATTATCTGGCATTTGCGCTGTTTCCAAAAGTCAGCAAGAAAAGCTATAACGGCAGTTTAACTATTCTGTCTTGGGGCGGGGTACGGGGCGGGATTTCTTTGGCCTTAATTCTGGCGGTCGCCAATATTCCTCAGCTGGAAGCCTATAGCAGTATTCTGGTGGGCTATACCTTTATTGTAGTGCTATTGTCCGGTGTGGTATGTGGCTTGGGCCTGCCTGCGGTCATGAATGCGTTTTATTATAATCCCAATGAAGAGACGCAGGGCTTTAAAGGCTGGTATCAACGCATGTGTCATAAAATGAATCGTAAGGGTTTTCGCTATATTGTCGGGGAAGATGCCAAAGGAAATGAGACCATCACTATCTTTCAGCCAGAAATTCTAATTGATCAGAAAGATGCAGATGGTGTCGCCACGGTGCATCATCCAGATAAGGTTCAGGAAGTAAAACGCTTAGAAAATCCGGATAATTTCTAAAGATAAAACTTAGAAGATCAAGAGACTGCTAGATTGGTTTTTATAGTGAGATGAGAGCTTGAATCAGCGTATTTCTTCAGGCTTAATCACTCTCTTATAGCTTTTTATGGATAGGTTGAGGTGTGATCTTTTATTTAAATGAGCTATTAATGAGATGAAAATGGCCCAGACAAGTTCAGCCAGTCAGGAAATGGCAGAAATGATTTTGGCTGTGGTCAATCAGATTCCATATGCCAAAGTTGCCACCTACGGACAGATTGCCAGACTGGCAGGTTTGCCCAAACATGCACGATTGGTCGGTCGGGTATTAAGTCATTTAAATGCGAACACAGATATTCCTTGGTATCGGGTGATTAATGCCCAGGCGAAAATCAGTGTGAAGAAACTGGGCGAACATGGCCAGAATATCCAGCAGCACAAACTCATGCAGGAAGGAATTTTTCTTAGAGGTGATCGCGTGGATTTAAAACGCTATCAATGGGATGGTCGAGTAGAAATATAAAAAATCCCCACTCGGCGAAAAGTGGGGATTTTAAAGATGATTTAGTTGCGAATTACCATCACTGGAATATCCGCTTGACCCAAAATACTTTGCGCTACACTGCCAAGGAACAGCTTTTTAAAGCCAGTGCGACCATGGGAACCAATCACAATCAGGTCGGAATTTAAATCTTTAGCTGCTTTGACAATCTCGCTATAAATCACCTGACCCTCAAGGAGCTGTGTATCCACTTCAACACCGGCACCAGAGAATTTTGCTTTGGCTTCATCCAGCGTTTTCAGGATGGAAGTGCGGGCACGTTCAATCAGGTCATTGGTTTGTGCCGCAGAGATATATTCTGCAGCGATATAAGGGTCCAGCGCCAGCACTTGAACCACTGTGACTTTACTGTTAAATGCTTTGGCAATTTCTACAGCTTTATCTACTGCAGCATACGATGTTTCTGAACCGTCAACAGGTACTAAAATATGTTCAAAAGGCATTAGAATTCTCCTGAGGGGAATTTAGAGTTATAAAATTATGACGCGTTAAACCGGGTACGAATAGTTGTTTATACTTTGATCATAGCCTGTATTGTATAAAAATAAAACCAAGTAAATACATAGGTATAATGTCTAATAGATTAAACAATGAAGCACCTTTTTACAGCTATTTAACTGGGTGATTTATTTGGCCTAAGTTAATAATTTATATGTAATTAATGTGATAGCTCAAGACAGTGATTAATCACATCGAATAGATGTCGGGTCTAATTTTATTTGCGGTGACAGCTGTTCATAGCGATTTAAAATTGTTTGAGTTTCACCTGCATAAATTTTTTGCTGTAGCTGCTGGATTTTATGTTCTGTCATATGTAAACGCGCACAGTGTAATGCAATCTGATTTTCCCGGGTTACCGCTAGTCGTTGACTCTGCTCATATTCCGGATAGCGCTCGATTTTTTGCTGCGCTCTGCTGAGTTGTGCCAAAGACCGTTTCTGCTGCATGCTCATCAGTTGCTGCTGATTAATCCACTGTGCCACATCACGTCTGACGCCATTGTAATCTACGAAAATAGGCGAGATGATCTGGCAGGCATTCAGGCTTGAAAGGCCAATGAGTAAAATAAATATTTTGATTTTATACATCTAATGAATCCTCGAAGAATCAAATGGTGCTATGAATGCGTGAATTACATACTAAAAAAATCTTTTTTGTTTAAAATTTAAAAGTTTATTCCGTATTTGCATAAAGACTGAACATTTGTGTTTTAAAATGCTTGACGATAGAAGCTGAAATTACGATAATGCGCACACAGTTTACGGCTATGTAGCTCAGTTGGTTAGAGCACCGCACTCATAATGCGGGGGTCACAAGTTCAAGTCTCGTCATAGCCACCATTTTAAAAGACCAAGCTCTCAGCTTGGTCTCTTTTTTTTGTCTTTTAAAAAGTACTGCAAACCATCAAAAATATTTGAAGCATCCACTAATTTTTTCAGGTTTCTCAAAACATCACTTTTTTAATATTGGGTAATCTTCATTTTAGTGCCGCATAAAAAAATCGCCCAAGCATTCACTCGGACGATTCGAATCTAAATGGTAAAGAAGAAGTCTTAGCTACCTGCTTTCCAGCCATTCACGATTGGATAACGACGCTCACGGCCATAAGAACGTGAACTGATACGTGGCCCAATGGCACCTTGGCGGCGTTTGTACTCATTGATATCAACCAGACGAATCACTTTCTTCACGACTTCAGCGTCAAAGCCTTTGGCGATGATATCGTCTTGGCTCATGTCTTCTTCAATATAAGAGTACAAGATCGCATCCAGAATGTCATAGGCGGGCAAAGAGTCTTGATCGATCTGATCCGGACGCAGTTCCGCTGAAGGTGGACGGGTAATCACACGTTCTGGAATTACTGGAGTTTCTGAAATGCTGTTACGATATTTCGCCAGTTCAAACACAATGGTTTTATACACATCTTTCAGAACCGCATAACCACCAACCATGTCGCCATACAGGGTGCAATAACCGACAGCTAGTTCAGATTTATTACCGGTTGCCAGCACCAGATTACCGAATTTGTTAGACAGGGCCATCAATAAGGTGCCACGTGAACGTGCTTGCAGGTTTTCCTCGGTGGCATCGACTGGAGCATTACCAAAGAACGGGAATAGCACCTGCATAAAGCCGCTTACCACTGGATTGATTTCGGCAATACCGAAAGTAACGCCCATGTTTTTGGCTTGTGCTGCTGCATCTTCCACACTGATTTGTGCGGTATAAGTATACGGCATCATCACAGCCTGAACTTTATCTGCGCCAAGCGCATCTACAGCAATCGCCAGGGTCAGGGCAGAGTCAATCCCGCCAGACAGTCCCAGAATCACACCTGGGAAGCCAGAACGCTGTACATAATCACGTGTGGCCATAACCAGGCTTTGATAAATCTCAGCCATGGTGTCTAAAGCAGGTGCAATTGCGCCTTTGCTGAATTGCAGTTGTTCAGTATTAAACTCTGCCACTGCCAGATTTTCCTGGAAACTTGGCGCCTGTAAAGCCACCTCACCAGATTTGTTGAGCACAAAACTGGTACCGTCAAAGATTAGGTCATCCTGGCCACCGACCTGGTTGCAGTACACCAGATTGATATTCAGCTGTTTGACCAAGGCCGCCATGGTTTCAATGCGATGTTGTGGTTTACCCACTTCATATGGCGATGCATTCAGTACCAAAGCTGTGTCGATATTCAATTTTGCCAGTTGCTGAACAGTCGCCAAAGACCAGACATCTTCACAGATCAGTACGCCAAATTTATGTCCAAGATACTCAAATACCAGGTGCTGATGACCTTCGCCAAAATAACGCTTTTCATCAAATACACCATAGTTTGGCAATACTTGCTTGTTATAAACACCCAGTACTTCACCATCTTTCATGACAGCAGCCGAGTTATAACGCTGACCATCTTCAGTTTGATTAACAAAGCCAAGGATCATGACAATATCTTTTACTTCAGTCAGTTTTTCAAAAGCCGCTTTGGTGCGTTTCACCAGGCTTGGGCGAATTAATAAGTCTTCTGCAGGATAGCCCAGCGTTGAAAGTTCAGGAAAGATAATCAGATCCGCTTTATCTTTTTTAGCCTGATTGGCCAGATCAATCATTTTTTGCGTATTTGCATCCAGATTGCCCACATGTGGAGAGAATTGAGCAATCGCAATTTTAAAACTTTTCATTCCAAGTAAATCCTATTCCTATAGGTTAATACACTAAATTACTGATTTTTATAATTCTATTATCCAGTTGAGTGCACTTCGATATTCATAAAATGCCAAATGGCTTAAATAAAAAAAACTTTTTATCGCATGATCATTGAATCTTAATGTGCGATGCAAAATAATCATACCGGCTTATTTTATCGAAATTTTATCGATAAGCTAGAGCTGATTTAGCAGAACAGGCATTGAGTGAAAAAGTTATTATATAAAATTAGAAAATATGCTGATTTTTTATGCATCTAGGCTTATATAGATTTAAAGACTGAAGTCGAAATTTGAGCTTTTAAAATATGCCTTAGCTATATTGTTTGGAATTAAACTGATTAAATATCATATGTTTATTTGTGGATTTAAAATAATATTCGGAATTTTTTTTAGAAAAATATCCCGGGCAATATCGCCTTGTTGTTCAATATTGTAGGTTGAAAATGATTTGTTGGGATTAAATTGATATTTGTACGGATTATATTCTCCCAAGCTGAGAAAATAGGCACTTTGTAAAAATGCCCCTTTTAAAAGCACATTGATCTGACATTGATGTTGATAAATATGCGCCATCTCATGAATAAATAGCGCCTGATAAGATAAACTCTCGCCCGAATAATCTTCCCGATAATTTAAATTGCGTACATGTATGTAGCCACTGGGCGCCATAATGACATGTTTGGATTGCCAGGGCAGGTAGGGGTGATTCATGATTTTAACGCGGGAATAATCGATCAGGTTGCCAAATACTTGTTGGGAAATTTTGATTTCACCAGGCGTTAAACTGCGGCACTTAAACTGTTCAAAACGAACCAGTCTCAAAATAAAGGGCAGAAAATACAACAGCATTCAATATACATCCTGTTTTTAGGTGACTTAATCCGTGAATATGATTTTGATATATTCATTTTAAAACGTTTCAGATCAATTTTTTGTAGGCTTTTGTCAGTGCTAAAAAAACCACCCAAGAGGGTGGTTTTTTTGAGTCTTTCGACGCGGTTCGAATTAACGAACGATATCGCGTTGAACTTCGCCAGTGTAAAGCTGACGAGGACGACCGATCTTGTAAGGACCGCTGTGCATTTCTAACCAGTGGCTGATCCAGCCAACAGTACGTGCAAGCGCGAAGATTACAGTAAACATTTCAGTCGGGATACCAATCGCTTTAAGGATGATACCTGAGTAGAAGTCTACGTTCGGGTAAAGGTTACGCTTGATAAAGTATTCGTCAGAAAGCGCGATACGTTCAAGTTCCATAGCCAATGCAAGCTGTGGATCATTGATGCCAAGTGCACCAAGAACTTCGTCACAAGTTTCTTTCATTACTTTCGCACGTGGATCGAAGTTTTTGTAAACTCGGTGACCGAAGCCCATCAGTTTAACTTCTTTAGTTTTCACTTTTTCCATGAAGCCAGCAACGTTTTCTACAGTGCCGATTTCGTCAAGCATCTTAAGAACAGCTTCGTTCGCGCCGCCGTGAGCAGGGCCCCAAAGTGCAGAGATACCAGCAGCGATACATGCATACGGGTTAGCACCAGTAGAACCAGCCAAACGTACTGTAGACGTAGACGCATTTTGTTCATGGTCAGCATGAAGCGTGAAGATACGGTCCATTGCTTTTGCAAGAATTGGATCAACTTTGTAATCACGATCTGCAGGCGTAGCAAACATCATGTGCAGGAAGTTTTCTGCATAACCAAGGTCGTTACGTGGGTAAACGAATGGTTGACCGATGGTGTACTTATAGCTCCAGGCCGCCAGCGTAGGAATCTTCGCGATTAAACGGATCGCAGTGATTTCACGGTGGTTTACGTCTTCGATGTCAAGGTTATTGTGATAGAATGCAGACAACGCACCAACCACACCTACCATGATCGCCATAGGATGCGCATCACGACGGAAACCATTGTAGAAACGGCTAACTTGATCGTGAACCATTGTATGGTTACGTACTTTAGCGTCAAATTCTTCTTTTTGCTCAGCAGTTGGAAGTTCGCCATTTAACAATAAATAGCAAGTTTCCAAGTAATCAGCTTTAGTCGCCAATTGATCGATTGGGTAGCCACGGTGTAAAAGTACACCTTTGTTACCATCGATGAACGTGATTTTAGACTCGCACGCAGCTGTCGCCATAAAACCAGGATCAAAAGTAAAGTGACCTGCAGCCAACACATCTTTAACGTCGATTACATCTGGGCCCAATGTGCCGCTGTAAATTGGTAGTTCAATTTCTTTGCCATCAAGCTGTAAAACGGCTTTCTTGCCAGTTGCTTCAGACATTCAATAGATCTCCTGTCCTGGTGAATGTATATCCGCTTTGTCTATCAATCTTTTAATGCACAAAACGGACGGATCAAAAATTTGCTATAAGATTAGTGAGTACTGAAATTTTGTCAATTATACTTATGGATGAAAAAATGATGGCCGCACAGCGGTTTAGTCACATTCGCTCAGTATAAAAAGTTCAGTAAAATCACAGCATCAAACCTCTATAATAAGTCAAATTGATGCAGAGGTGCAGAAAAAAATAGACTGCTTGGGGCATTTGTAAGCGTTTTTTCCTAGCAAGAAATGCGGGTGAAAATAGTGAGAGATTAAGGTGAACATGCTTAAAACTATATAAATCTCATAACTTACATCGTTTTTACCAAGCTGAATTTCACTGGTAGAATTATAAATAAAAGCAATTAATTGAATTTTGAATACGGTTCAATTGATTAAAAAGTAGCTTAATAAATGGCCAACTTTGCAGCAAAGGTAGGCAGTATAAAAATAAATGAATGATTTTTTGAATCTAAATGCTTCAAATCGATTGAAAAACCCATCGTGTGGTGCACTAAGTCGCTATTTAACATCAGGTTATCTGAATCACTGCGCTGCTGATGAATTGGGGCAATTGGTCTGTTAAATATAGGTATTTGATTTAAATCTGAATTAAAAAGAGATTTAAATAATATTTGTGATGGAACTGTGCATCTTTAGTCTAAAACTCAAACATGAGCCTGTAGGCTGAAAACCGAGTGAATTAATCATCTTAATTATTTAAAAACAATCATATACATAGGATGGGATAGTGCTAGATAATATATTAAGCCTGACTTGTTGTTGTTAATGATTCTTATTTAATGGTTTTTTATCCAAAAAGCCAAATTCAGCCGTTTGTATTTTAATAGTTCACGTTTTATAATTCAGTGTCGTTTTGATTTTAGGCATGTATTTGCCTGAGAATGCCAGCTTTCCTTCGAATTAATTCCAACAAACTCCGGATGGAGTTTTTACTTACAGGATGCCCGCTGTGAAAAGCAACAGACCTGTCAATTTGTCCATGGGTCAAGTTTTAGAAGTAAACTTAAAATCACCCGTGGCTATTGCATCAATTCTACACCGTCTTTCAGGTGTTATCGTATTTTTACTCGTACCAGTCCTTCTATGGATTTTAGACAAGTCATTGTCTTCGCCTGAAGGTTTTGCGCAAGTTCAAGAAATCTTTAACGGTTTCATTGTTCGCTTTATTGTATGGGTATTTGTCGCCGGCATGATTTTTCACTTTATTGCGGGTGTTAAGCATTTACTTGCTGACATTGGCGTTGCTGAAGAACTAGAAAGTGGCCGTGTTGCATCTACTATCGCATTAATCTTGTCTGCAATCGGTATTGTTGCAGCATTTGTATGGATCGTACTCTAATGAAAAGCGCTACTGGTTTAACAGGTTCAGGTTCTCGCGATTGGTTTCTCCAACGTGTCAGTGCTGTAGTTCTAGCTGTTTATACCGTTGTTGTACTGGGTTGGATTCTACTGAATGGTGGTTTCAACTTCGAACAGTGGTACGGCTTTATGATGACAGTTCCAATGAAGATCATGTCTTTGTTGGCGGTCTTATCTCTTGTTGCACACGCATGGATCGGCATGTGGCAGGTATTTACGGATTATGTGACTACTCGTCAAATGGGTCCTTCAGCTTCAGGTTTACGCCTTGTACTGACTTCAGCAGTGATCATTGCTGTACTTGCATATGCAATCTGGGCGATCCAGATTTTTTGGGCGAATTGATAGGAAACAATCATGGGCGCTATAAACCCTAAAGAAGATTACACAAATATTCCGCATGAAACTTTCGATGCTGTCATCGTTGGTGGTGGTGGTTCAGGTATGCGTGCGTCTTACCAACTTGCTCAAGCTGGTTTGAAAGTTGCGGTTCTGACTAAAGTATTCCCAACGCGTTCGCACACTGTTGCGGCGCAGGGTGGTATTGGTGCATCTCTTGGTAACATGCAAGAAGATAACTGGCACTACCACTTCTACGACACTGTAAAAGGTTCGGACTGGTTAGGTGACCAAGACGCAATTGAGTTCATGACTCGTGAAGCGCCTCAAGTGGTTTATGAACTTGAACACCTAGGTATGCCATTCGACCGTAACGCTGACGGTACAATTTACCAGCGTCCATTCGGTGGTCACTCAGCAAACTACGGTGAAAAAGCTGTGCCACGTGCATGTGCTGCTGCCGACCGTACAGGTCACGCACTTCTTCACACGCTTTATCAAAGCAACGTGAAAATGGGAACTCAATTCTTCGTAGAATGGATTGCGCTTGACCTGATCCGTAACGAAAAAGGTGACGTTTTAGGTGTTACAGCAATTGACCAGGAAACTGGTAAAATTGCAGTATTCCAAGCAAAAGCTACATTGTTTGCTACTGGTGGTGCTGGTCGTGTTTACCGCGCATCTACAAACGCTTATATCAACACTGGTGACGGTCTTGGTATGGCGGCTCGTGCAGGTATTCCATTGCAAGATATGGAATTCTGGCAATTCCACCCAACGGGTGTTGCGGGCGCAGGTGTATTGTTGACTGAAGGTTGTCGTGGTGAAGGTGCTATCCTTCGTAACAAAGACGGCGAACCGTTCATGGAGCGTTATGCACCAACTTTGAAAGACTTGGCGCCACGTGACTTCGTATCACGTTCTATGGACCAAGAGATCAAAGAAGGCCGTGGTTGTGGTCCTAAAGGCGATTACATCCTGCTTGATATGACGCACTTGGGTGCTGACACAATCATGAAACGTCTTCCATCTGTATTCGAGATTGGCAAGAAATTCGCGAACGTTGACATCACTAAAGAGCCAATTCCTGTAGTACCAACAATCCATTATCAAATGGGTGGTATTCCAACGAATATTCATGGTCAGGTGGTTGTTCCTGAGTCTCGTGAAACTGAAGCGCTTGTTGCTAACTACAACAAAGACACCGACGTTTACTCTACAAATCTCGAAGGTCGTGACTTTGCTAAGCCAGTAAAAGGCTTTTATGCAATTGGTGAGTGTTCATGTGTATCTGTACACGGTGCAAACCGTTTAGGTACGAACTCACTGCTTGACTTGGTTGTATTTGGTAAGGCTGCTGGTCAACATATCATTGAATATGTGACTAAACAGCACGACGGCGAATATGAGCCACTTCCGACGACTGTACTTGAGCAAACTGTTGCGCGTATTCGTAAACTTGACGAATCTGCTACAGGTGAAAATGCTCAGGAAGTTGCTGATGCAATTCGTGACATCGTTCAAGACCACGCTGGTGTATTCCGTACATCTGCGCTTCTAGACGAAGGTGTGAAACAGATTCTTGCAATTGAACCACGCGTACGCAATATTCACTTGAAAGACAAATCTAAAGTATTCAACACTGCACGTATTGAAGCACTTGAAGTTGAAAACTTGTATGAAGTTGCGAAAGCAACGCTTATTTCAGCTGCTGCTCGTAAAGAATGCCGTGGTGCGCATACGGTTGTAGACTTTGAGGAGTCTCCAGACCATGCTGAATACCCATATGGTCGTCGTGATGATGAGTGGATGAAGCACACTTTATGGTTCTCTGCGGATAACCGTCTAGAGTACAAGCCAGTTCGTTACCGTCCATTGTCGGTTGACGCGATTCCACCTAAACCACGTACATTCTAATCAGGAGAATTTAGATGAGTAGAGGTACTCGTACATTTCATATCTACCGCTACGATCCTGACAAGGATAAAGCACCGTACATGCAAACTTTTAAACTTGAATTGACTGACAAGCACCGTATGTTGCTTGACGCACTTCTTGCATTAAAAGTACAGGACGAAACTTTAACGTTCCGTCGTTCATGTCGTGAAGGTATTTGTGGTTCTGATGGCGTGAACATTAATGGTAAAAATGGTTTGGCGTGTCTTTGGAACCTGAACGATTTACCAAATGAAATTACTGTTCGTCCATTGCCTGGTCTTCCTGTAGTGAAAGACTTGGTGGTTGACATGAACCAGTTCTATGATCAGTACAACAAGATCCATCCATTCTTGATCAACAACCAGCCTGCGCCTCCTAAGGAGCGTTTACAGTCTCCTGAAGAGCGTGAGCATCTTGATGGTCTATATGAATGTATTCTATGTGCATGCTGTTCAACTTCATGCCCGTCATTCTGGTGGAACCCGGACAAGTTCTTGGGTCCTTCAGCATTGTTGAATGCTTACCGCTTCATCATTGACTCGCGTGACACCGGAACACAAGAGCGTTTGGCTCGTCTAGACGACCCATTCTCCTTGTTCCGTTGTAAAGGCATCATGAACTGTGTATCTGTATGTCCTAAAGGCTTGAACCCAACGAAAGCAATCGGTCACATCCGTAATATGCTTTTAGATATGGCAGGCTAATAGGCTGCTCTTCGCAGTTTAGAAAAAAGCACACCTTCAGGTGTGCTTTTTTTATGCAAACTATTGGGAAAATTAAAAAATCATAAGATAAAAATAAAGATACTATACTTAAAATGTATAAAGTTGAGTGAAACAGTCAGGAAAAGGGTAATGGCTTTGAGCGCCATATAAGAAGAACATGTGATTATTTTGGGTATTTATGATTTTTAGATGTAAAACTGACCTGAAAAATAGCAAGAACGATGTTATTATATAACGGAAATTTAAGGAGGGAGTGGATTGAAAGGTTTGCTCTCTTTTTATTTATCGGAAATGCTTAGGACTTAAGTCTACATTGAATCTATTTTTGAGATAAAGCACCATATATTAGAGTAAAATATCTGAACTGTATTTAGCCAATTTATGGAAGGTATGTGTCAAAAAAATCAATTGAAAAGTTGAGAACATGTTAGCATTTACCCCATGACTATGTTTAAAAAATGCCACGCCAGGTACATTTTTTAAACACTGCATAATCAGGGACTGGTATATAAAGGTAGACCCGAGTCGCTTTAGAAAAAATCTTTGTTAATGCTTACTTTTTTCTAAGTCGATTTGCAAAAAATTGCCCGGTTTCGATCGGGTATTCAATGAGTGATGATGCCGCTGAGGGGCGTTATTGTTCATTAAACATATCAAGATTTTCTTGGTGTGGTGATAACGCCTCATGGCTTATGCCTTATGGGGGACTAGTATCATATTACCAATTTGATGCTAATAATCCTGGGTTTTGCTTAAAAAGCATCCTGAAAATGTTTTTGCAATAGGAAATGGGTCCACAAATGCAAGAAGTTGCTGACGCTCTGCGTCTTGACACTGAACTTTCCGCTGATAGTGCAGCGTATATTGAAGAACTTTATGAGCAGTATCTGACTGCTCCAGACTCAGTGGGTGCTGACTGGAGAGCGTACTTCGATAAATTCCCAAAAGGTGATCAACCACACAGTAATGTACGTGAGCAATTCCTACTTTTAGGTCGCAATTCAAGCCGTATTCAGCCTATTGTTCAGTCGACAGTTAGCTCAGAGCATGAACGTCGTCAAATTGGCGTGCTACAGCTGATTGCTGCGTACCGTAACCGTGGTCACCAGAAAGCAAAACTGGATCCGTTAGGTTTGGCGAAGCGTGAAGTTGTGCCTGATCTAGATCTTGCTGCGCATGGTTTGACTCAGTCTGACCTAGACACAGTATTCAATACTGGCAACCTGGCGATCGGTAAAGAAGAAGCGACTTTGGCTGAAATGGTTCAGTCAATGGAAGCCACTTACTGTGGTTCAATCGGTGCTGAATACATGCACATCGTGGACACCAAAGAAAAACGTTGGATTCAACAACGTCTAGAAAGTGCACGCGGTCAATATGGCTTCAATGCTGATCAAAAGAAACATGTCCTTGAGCGTTTAACTGCAGCTGAAGGCCTAGAAAAATATCTTGGTAATAAATTCGTTGGTGCCAAACGTTTCGGCGTTGAAGGTGGTGAAGCATTCATCCCGATGGTCAATGAAATTATTCAGCGTGCGGGTTCTGTAGGCTGTAAAGAAGTTGTGATCGGTATGCCTCACCGCGGCCGTTTAAACCTTCTTGTTAACATCATGGGTAAAAACCCGGCTGACCTGTTTGGTGAGTTCGAAGGTAAATCTATTCACAAGAAAGGTTCTGGTGACGTTAAGTATCACCAAGGCTTCTCTTCAAACGTCATGACTCCGGGTGGCGAAGTTCACTTGGCATTGGCGTTTAACCCGTCACACCTTGAAATCGTTGGCCCTGTGGTTGAAGGTTCGGTACGTGCACGTCAAGTACGTCGTAAAGACATTGGCGGCGATGACGTATTGCCATTAATCGTACACGGTGATGCTGCATTTGCAGGTCAGGGCGTCAATCAGGAAACTTTCCAGATGTCACAAACTCGCGGTTATACCGTGGGTGGTACAGTGCACATTGTGATTAACAACCAGGTTGGTTTCACGACTTCTGATCCACGTGACGCGCGTTCTACAGAATACTGTACTGACATCGCAAAAATGATTCAGGCACCGATCTTCCATGTCAATGGTGATGATCCTGAAGCTGTGGTGTTCATTTCACAACTGGCACATGACTTCCGTCATACTTTCCGTAAAGATGTTGTGATTGACATGTTCTGTTACCGTCGTCGTGGTCATAACGAAGCGGATGAACCAGCTGCAACTCAACCAATGATGTATCAAGTGATTAACAAGAAAGCGACCACGCGTACGCTTTATGCGGATCAACTGGTACAACAGGGTGTTCTTGATCGCGCAAGTGCAGATCAGATGGTTGAAAATTACCGTGCAGACCTGGAAGCGGGTAATCATGTTGCCAATGCACTGGTCCTTGAACCAAACAAAAAAATGTTTGTGGACTGGACACCTTATTTAGGTCATGAGTACACAGACGAGTGGGATACAACTTTCCCAATCGAACGTCTAAAAGAGCTTGGCACGAAAATGCGTGAGCTTCCTGAAGGCTTCGTGATGCAGCGTCAAGTTGCAAAAGTAATTGATGACCGTCTGAAAATGCAAACGGGCGAAATGCCACTGAACTGGGGTGCTGCTGAAACTCTGGCGTATGCAACTGTACTAGATGATGGTTACTTGCTTCGTTTAACTGGTGAAGATGTAGGTCGTGGTACTTTCTCACACCGTCATGCAAAACTGCATAACCAGGTAGATGGTTCAACTTATCTTCCGCTGTGTAACCTGAAAGAAAACCAGCCGCGTACTGCAATCTATGACTCTTTATTGTCAGAAATGGCGGTATTGGCATTCGAATACGGTTATGCGACGACTCTTCCTAAGAGTTTGATCATCTGGGAAGCACAATTCGGTGACTTCGCAAACTGTGCACAGGTTGTAATTGACCAGTTCATCTCATCTGGTGAAACCAAATGGGAGCGTGTATGTGGTTTAACCATGCTTCTTCCACACGGTTTTGAAGGTCAAGGTCCAGAGCATTCATCTGCACGTTTGGAACGTTTCTTGCAGCTATGCGCTGAAGACAACATGCAAGTCATCACACCGACCACGCCTGCGCAGATTTTCCACGCATTACGTCGTCAAGCGATTCGTCCAATCCGTAAGCCATTGATTGTTACTTCGCCGAAATCTTTACTTCGTCACAAGCTTGCTGTATCTAGCCTTGAAGAGCTTGCAAACGGTACATTCCAAACCGTGATTGATGAAGTAGACAACATCAAGAAGTCAGATGTAACCCGTCTGGTTCTGTGTGGTGGTAAGGTGTATTACGACCTAGTTGAAAAACGTCGTGAAAAAGAATTGAACAACACTGCAATTGTACGTATTGAACAATTATATCCATACCCAGAAAAACGCCTGGCAGAAGTGCTTGCGCAATATCCAAACGTTAAAGAACTCGTTTGGGCGCAAGAAGAACCGAAAAACCAAGGCGCTTGGTTGTTCATCGCACCGCGTCTATATGACGACGTGATGAAGGCGGGTAAACAAGTACGTATTAGCTATGCAGGCCGTGAAGCTTCTGCTGCACCGGCATGTGGTTCACCATATTTGCATGCAAAACAACAAGCTCAGCTCATCAACGACGCGCTTGCGATCGACGCTGAATAATCCAGGAGATTCTAAGTAATGGCAACCGAAATTAAAGCACCGGTATTCCCAGAGTCAGTTGCGGACGGTACGATCGCAACTTGGCACAAACAACCAGGTGAAGCAGTATCACGTGATGAAGTGATCTGCGATATTGAGACTGATAAAGTTGTTTTAGAAGTTGTTGCTCCTGCAGATGGTACACTTTCATCTATTATTAAAGGTGAAGGCGATACTGTTCTTTCAGCTGAAGTCATTGCACAGTTTGAAGAAGGTGCTGTTTCTGGCGCTACGCAAACTCAAGTAGTTCAGTCTGAAGAAAAAGTTGAACAAGCTGCTGCGCAAACTGAAGCGGGTAATGCACCGATCGTTGAACGTCAACAAGTACAGGATCAGGCTCCGGCAGTGCGTAAAGCATTGACTGAATCTGGTGTTGCAGCTGCTGATGTTGCAGGTACAGGCCGTGGCGGTCGCATCACGAAAGAAGATGTGGCAAATCATCAAGCGAAACCGGCAGCACCTGCAGCGCAACCATTAAGTGTTGCAGTGGGCGAGCGTATCGAAAAACGTGTTCCTATGACTCGTCTTCGTAAGCGTGTTGCTGAACGTTTACTTGCAGCGACTCAAGAAACTGCAATGTTGACCACGTTCAACGAAGTGAACATGAAACCAATCATGGAAATGCGTGCTCAATACAAAGATGCATTCGAGAAGCGTCACGGTGCGCGTCTTGGCTTCATGTCATTCTTCGTTAAAGCAGCTACTGAAGCACTTAAACGCTACCCAGCGGTAAATGCTTCAATTGATGGCGATGACATCGTGTATCACGGTTACTATGACATCGGTGTTGCAGTTTCATCTGAGCGTGGTCTAGTGGTTCCTGTACTTCGTGATACAGACCGCATGAACTATGCTGAAGTTGAAAACGGCATCCGTGCATATGCTGGCAAGGCACGTGACGGTAAGCTGGGTATTGAAGATATGACTGGCGGTACATTCACTATTACTAATGGTGGTACTTTCGGTTCATTGCTTTCTACACCAATTCTAAATACGCCACAAACTGCGATTCTGGGTATGCACAAAATCCAGGAACGTCCGATGGCGGTGAATGGTCAAGTAGAAATCTTGCCAATGATGTACCTTGCACTGTCTTATGACCACCGTTTAATCGATGGTAAAGAAGCAGTCGGTTTCCTTGTAACAATCAAAGAATTGTTAGAAGAGCCAGCGCGTCTGATCCTTGATCTTTAATTTTTAAGAATATATTTATGGGCTTAGGGCGAAAACTCTAGGCCCATTTTTGGAGATAAACATGTCTCAATTCGATTTAGTCGTAATTGGTGGTGGCCCGGGCGGCTACGAAGCAGCAATTCGTGCAGCTCAACTTGGTTACAAAGTTGCGTGTATCGAAAAACGTATTCATAAAGGCAAGCCAGCTTTGGGTGGTACTTGCTTAAACGTGGGTTGTATCCCGTCTAAAGCATTGCTTGATTCTTCACATCGCTATGAAGATACCGTTCAGCATTTAGATGACCATGGTATTACGACCGGTGAAGTTAAATTTGATCTTTCTAAAATGATGAGTCGTAAAGACAAAGTTGTAGATCAGTTGACTGGCGGTGTTGCTCAGTTGCTTAAAGGCAACGGGATTGAATGGTTGCAAGGTACGGGTAAATTGCTTGCAGGTAAAAAAGTTGAATTCACACCATTTGAAGGTGAAGTTCAAGTTTTAGAGCCTAAATACGTGATTCTTGCGACAGGTTCTGTACCAATTAACATTCCTTCAGCTCCTGTAGATCAAGACTTAATTGTTGATTCTACTGGTGCGCTTGAATTCCCAGAAGTACCTAAGCGTTTAGGTGTAATTGGTGCGGGCGTGATCGGCTTAGAACTTGGTTCTGTATGGCGTCGTTTGGGTGCGGAAGTTGTTGTATTTGAAGCAATGGATGCATTCTTACCAATGGCTGATAAGGTATTGGCAAAAGACTTCCAAAAACTGTTGACTAAGCAAGGTATGGATATCCGTATCGGTGCGAAAGTTGCAGGTACTGAAATCAACGGTCGTGAAGTAACGGTTAAATATAACCAAGCTGGTGAAGACAAAACTGAAACTTTCGATAAATTGATCGTTTGTGTCGGTCGTCGCGCATATGCTGAAGGTTTATTGGCTGGTGATTCAGGCATTAAATTGACTGAACGCGGTTTGGTTGAAGTAAATGATTGGTGTGCAACTTCTGTTGAAGGTGTATACGCGATTGGTGACTTGGTACGTGGTCCAATGCTTGCGCATAAAGCAATGGAAGAAGGGGTAATGGCAGTGGAACGTATTCACGGTCATGCTGCACAAGTGAACTATGACACTATTATTTCTGTAATTTACACACACCCGGAAGCGGCGTGGGTAGGTTTAACAGAACAACAAGCGACTGAAAAAGGTCACGAAGTTAAAACTGGCCAATTCGGTTTTGCTGTGAATGGTCGTGCTTTGGCTGCGGGTGAAGGTGCTGGTTTCGTGAAGTTTGTTGCCGATGCAAAAACAGATCGTTTACTCGGTATGCACGTGATCGGACCTGCTGCGTCTGATATCGTACACCAAGGCATGATCGCACTTGAGTTTGTATCTTCAGTTGAAGACCTGCAGTTAATGACATTTGCTCACCCAACTTTCTCTGAAGTAGTTCATGAAGCTGCTTTGGCGGTAGATGGTCGTGCCATTCACGCGATTCAACGTAAGCGTAAGTAATTCGAAAAAAGAGCGACTTAGGTCGCTCTTTTTACATTTCATGGTTGTTTTTATTGGAACAATCATCTAAAAATAAAGATAACGATTTTAAGAAATGCTGGTACTGCTTTGACGGACGTCTGGGTGCTAGTGGGTTATAACAAGGCAAAGAAGTAATAAAAGGTTATTCAATGAATTTACATGAGTATCAAGCAAAAGCGCTATTAAAAAAATATGGTATGCCTGTACAGGAAGGGATACTTGCCACCAATGCCGATGAAACGGTGCATGCTTTTGAGCAGCTTGGTGGAAAGTTTGCAGTATTGAAAGCACAGGTGCATGCGGGTGGCCGGGGTAAGGCTGGTGGGGTAAAAGTAGTGAAATCGGCTGCCGAGGCTGCTGAATATGCCAGCCAGATTATTGGTTCACGCTTGGTGACTTATCAGACTGATGCCAATGGTCAGCCAGTCAATAGCATTTTAGTCTCTGAGGATGTTTATCCGGTTGAGCGCGAGCTGTACTTGGGCGCTGTTGTAGATCGCTCGACTCGCCGCATCACTTTTATGGCATCGACTGAAGGCGGTGTTGAAATTGAGAAAGTGGCCGAAGAAACCCCTGAAAAAATTATTAAAGTTGAGGTTGATCCTTTAGTCGGTCTAATGCCATTTCAGGCGCGTGAAGTTGCTTTTGCACTTAAACTCAAAGATGGACAAATCAATCAGTTTGTTAAAGTCATGACAGCTGCTTATCAGGCATTTGTAGACAATGATTTTGCTCTTTTCGAAATTAATCCGTTGTCTGTGCGTGAAAATGGCGACATTCTGTGTGTTGATGCCAAAATCGGAATTGATTCAAATGCGCTGTACCGCTTGCCTGAAGTGGCGGCATTACGTGATAAGTCTCAAGAAAATGAACGTGAGCTAAAAGCGTCTGAGTTTGATCTGAACTATGTAGCGCTGGAAGGTAACATTGGTTGTATGGTCAATGGTGCCGGTCTTGCCATGGCAACCATGGATATTATCAAGCTTTATGGCGGTCAACCAGCCAACTTTCTGGATGTGGGGGGTGGTGCAACCAAAGAGCGCGTGATTGAAGCCTTTAAAATTATCTTGGCAGATACTTCTGTGCAGGGTGTATTAATCAATATTTTTGGTGGAATTGTACGTTGTGACATGATTGCTGAAGCAATTATTGCAGCGGTTCAGGAAGTAAATGTGACCGTTCCTGTGGTTGTTCGCCTCGAAGGCAACAATGCAGAACTGGGTGCAAAATTACTGGATGAATCAGGTTTGAAGTTGATTTCTGCACATGGTCTTGCTGACGCTGCAGAAAAAATCGTTGCTGCTGTAAAAGCTTAAAGGGGTATTGATCATGAGCGTATTAGTTAATAAAGACACTAAAGTGTTGGTACAGGGCTTTACAGGCAAAAACGGCACATTTCATTCTGAACAGGCTCTGGCCTATGGTACCAAAGTTGTGGGTGGTGTAACCCCAGGTAAAGGTGGTCAAACTCATCTTGAATTGCCTGTATTTAATACCATGCGTGAAGCGGTGAAAGAAACAGGTGCAGATGCTTCGGTGATTTATGTTCCGGCACCCTTTGTACTGGATTCTATTGTTGAAGCGGTTGATTCTGGCATTGAGTTAATTGTGGTGATTACGGAAGGTGTACCGACCATCGACATGCTCAAAGCCAAGCGTTATCTGGAAACCAATGGTAATGGCACACGTCTGATCGGACCAAACTGTCCGGGTATTATTACGCCAGGTGAATGTAAGATCGGGATCATGCCGGGGCATATTCATCAGCCGGGTAAAATCGGGATTATCTCACGTTCAGGCACACTGACTTATGAGGCTGTGGCGCAAACCACGAAACTGGGTCTGGGTCAGTCGACCTGTATCGGGATTGGTGGAGACCCAATTCCGGGCATGAACCAGATTGACTGCTTGAAACTGTTCCAGGAAGATCCGCAAACTGAAGCCATCATCATGATTGGTGAGATTGGCGGTACTGCGGAAGAGGAAGCAGCGGAGTATATTCAGTCGCATGTCACCAAACCTGTGGTCGGTTATATCGCGGGTGTAACTGCCCCTAAAGGCAAACGTATGGGTCACGCAGGTGCGATTATTTCAGGTGGTAAAGGTACAGCAGAAGAAAAGTTTGCTGCCTTTGAGCATGCGGGTATGGCCTATACACGTAGTCCTGCCGAACTCGGTTCAACTATGTTGCAAGTGTTAAAAGATAAAGGTTTGGCTTGATATCCAAAGTAAACCTGTAATAAAAAAGCTCCCAGATGGGAGCTTTTTTATATCGCATTCTATTTTTAAGTTTTAGCTTTAAGGCTCTGAGTCATGCCATTAATATCTCCACCCTGAATACCAAGCTCACTCATCAGACTGTCAATGAGCGGTGCTTGGCTACGATAACGTAGGGCGCTATTCACCACCTGATCGGAGAGCGCAACATTGCTACCTTCATGATGAGCATCCGCCTGACAGGCACCGGCATGACCGCCATGTAGGCCATTAACTTGAAGAATCTTGATATCATCAATATTTTCCATTGGCTTGACACTTTCCCGGATAATTTCAGGCAAGTATTTCAGCATGGCCAGACGAATCTGCATTTCGACCTGTTCAGGTGACAGGACGTTATTTGCTTCATTGACCGCACGTGTACCTTCAGCATCGACTTGATACTGTTTTTCCATTGCCTGAGCCAGTAGGATTTTTGCATCCGCTTCACCCTTGGCCTTCAGGCGGACTTTTTCTGCTTCAGCCTCAGCCGCAATCCGCACTGCTTCTGCATCATCTGCTGCCGCTTGTTTGCCAGCTTCAGCGGCAACTGTAATGGCAATCGCATCTTTTTCAGCATGTTCTTTGGCTGCGACCAGTTCAACTGCTTTTTGACGCTCTGCCTGCTGGATTTGACGTACGGTGATGACCTCTTCTTCCGCTTTTACCGCTTGTGCACGCGCCTGATCGGCTTGGGCTTTGGCTTCAGATTCAGCACGTGATTTTTCCGCAATGGCAATGGCGCGATCCTGTTCAGCCAGTTCAATGGTTTTCTTTTGCTCGACCTGTGCTTTTTGAATCAGCTGAGCCTTTTGAATATTTTCATTTTCGACATCACGGGCGGCTAAAATACGCTTGAGTTCGACTTCTCGTTCAGCGGCAATTTGTGCTTCTTCTGCTTCACGTTTTTTGCCGGCTTCCTGAGCGGCAATTTCAGCCAGTTGTTCAGCTCGGCGAATGGCAATTTCACGCTCTTGCTGCAGTTTGGCATATTCTTCTTCACGAATAATTTGCAGGCGCGCCTGTTCAGCTTCCAGATTTTTGGTTTTGATCGCTAGATCGGTATCCTGTTCAATGTGGTTACGCTTGCGACGACGGTCTTCAATGGTTTCAGTGAGTTTGGTCAGACCTTCAGCATCAAACGCATTTTGTGGATTAAAGTATTTAAATCCGGTCTGATCCAGTCCGGTTAGGGAAACCGTTTCAAGCTCCAGACCATTTTTGTGTAAATCTTCTGAAACGACTTGCTGTACTTTTTGCACGAAATCGACGCGTTTTTCATGCAGTTCTTCCATGGCCATTTCTGCCGCTACTGCGCGCAGTGAATCGACGAACTTACCTTCCACCAGATTTTTTAATTCATTGGGTGACATGGTTTTTTGACCAAGGGTTTGTGCTGCGGTGGCAATTGAATCTGCGGTAGGTTTGACCCGCACATAGAATTCGGCCATGACATCGACCCGCATACGGTCACGGGTAATCAGTGCCTGATCATCTGCACGACGTACTTCAAGGCGTAAGGTATTCATATTTACTGGAATGATTTCATGCAAGACAGGAAGCACGATTGCACCTCCACCTAAAATCACTTTTTCACCACCCCAACCGGTACGCACAAAGGAAATTTCTTTGCTTGAGCGACGGTATAAGCGTGCAATGATGAGACCGAAGGTCACCAGTGCCACAAAAATAATTCCCGCAATAATTAAAATATTATATAAATCAAATGTTAGCATTATTATAAAGTCTCAATTAAGTGCTAGCTAAATAATATTAAAGTGCAATGGCTTGAAAGCCGTTCTTGGTTTTGTGGGTTAGAACCACATTCTGGCCCTGATTTAAAATTTGATTGTTTTCTGGTTCAACCAGAACATAATGAGTCTGACCATGTTGATCCCGGACTTTGGCTTGTGCTGGAGAATTTACTTTGGCATCTCCGAGAATAATGGTCGCGGTACGTCCAATGAGTTCATCACTATGAATCGCAGAGGTTTCGTCTTGGGGCAGGAGTTTACTGGCGGCCATGGCAAGAAAGCGCACCACAGGCATACACAGAAACAGGCAGGCCGGAGAAATCAGCCAGACATTAAACAGCTGGCTGGTCAGGCGCTCAAATATTCCCTGAATCAATAAACCGCTCAAGCCATAACTGGTCAGGAAAATAATTAGCCAGATAAATAAAGGCAGACGCCCCAGATATAACCAGTCAAATACTTTGCTGAAAATACCGGGATGTTGATCCGGACTTATTTCCGGTTGCAGGGGATCTTCAGGTAAACACTGTTCAAAGATATGCTGAGAGCCGCCGCCGAGCAGCAATAGAGTACATTCTAGTGCAGCAAACATCAGCATTAGGCTAAGGCTAATACTAAATACGATATTTGATGGATGCGTAAACAGTTCCCACATTTTTTTATCTCTATAATTATGTTTTTAGGAAAAGTATCTGAAAGTTTTTATTGATATAACGATAACAGTAATTGTTGATTTTGTATGCAAAAAAATAACAAAAAACCTTATAAAAAAGATTGAATATCTTGATTATTTAATAATTATTGAACTATTAAAATTAATAATAAACTATAAGTTAAATGGATGTTTGAGCAAGTGATGCCATCGCGGCAATAGGAATTTGGCATTCTGTCTAAGCTTGCCTGAGAGTTTGATAGAGATACATCGACCTGAGTATCTCTAAATTTTTCTGTTCAAGCCTAAAGCAGAGCAGTCTGAATCCGGACTTTCATATCTAGAGTCTGTTGCAGAATATAGTGTTGCATCCATTTGACCTGTTCGCCCATAGGATTGACCTTGATTGCAGTATTCAGGAAATCGAGATCAGGCTGCTTGAAAAGCTGCTGTTGCAGGGTTTGCTCCAAAATCTCGCTGTTGGTCGTCAAAGGTAATGCCACCAGATAGAACGCTTTAGGATAATTATAAAAGGCATATAATAAGTTAAAGGCTTTTTGATCACCTCTGAGGTTGCCAGCACCGATTTCGTAAGCTGCGTTCTGGTTGCTATAAGTAACGCCGACTAGAAATTCCCAATGACCTTCCTGTAAACGCAGACCAAACTGTAATCCGATTTGATCCGCGGTCAGCTCGTGTTGCAGATAAATATTTAGAGGCTTGCCATCATCACTGAAGGGTTCTTGTAGAACTAAAATATGTTGCTGATGCTGATAAATATAACCGGCAAGCTGGGCCTGTTCCAGACGGGTTTTTACAGTGGCGAGATCAAAAGCGCTATAGGGCATAAACGAAGTATATCAATCGGGAGAATTGAGTCTTACTCTAGTAATTTTTCAACTATTTGAGAACCACTACTTTAGATTATTTTCCTAGGATTTTATTGGTTTAGCGACAGGGTAATATATACCTATACCACAAAATATCTTGGCTTGAATTGTGCAAATAATTGATTCATAAAAACTGATATTCATTATTGATGAATTTTTATATGAGCTTTTGATATATCAATATCATAAAACAAGCAATGGATAGGATAAGTAAATCACTATAATGAATATAAATTTTCAAAAGTGTCATAAGTACACGTTTTTCTAAGCTGGTGTTGTCCATGTCGTTAAATGAGGAAAGACTTACTCATCTCAAACAGCTTGAAGCTGAGAGTATTCATATCATCCGCGAAGTTGCTGCCGAGTTTGAAAATCCGGTCATGCTGTATTCGATTGGTAAAGATTCGGCGGTCATGCTGCATCTTGCGCTAAAAGCGTTCTACCCAGCAAAACTTCCATTTCCATTATTACATGTCGATACAGGCTGGAAGTTTAAAGACATGATCACTTTCCGGGACAACATGGCGAAAACCCATGGTTTCGATTTGATCGTGCATCAGAATAAAGAAGGGGTCGAGGCCGGTATTAACCCATTCGACCATGGTAGTTCTAAATATACCGACATTATGAAAACTCAGGGTCTAAAACAGGCTTTGGATAAATACGGTTTTGATGCTGCTTTTGGTGGCGCGCGCCGTGATGAAGAAAAATCACGTGCCAAGGAACGTGTTTATTCATTCCGTGATTCGAAACATCGCTGGGATCCAAAAAACCAGCGTCCAGAACTTTGGAATCTTTATAACGGTAAAGTGAACAAGGGCGAAAGTATTCGTGTATTCCCGTTATCTAACTGGACTGAGCTGGATATCTGGCAATACATCTATTTGGAAAGTATTCCATTAGTACCACTTTATTTGGCTGCAGAACGTCCTGTGGTTGAACGTAGTGGCACACTTATTATGGTTGATGATGAGCGTATGCCTTTAAAAGAAGGTGAAGTTCCACAAATGAAATCGGTACGTTTCCGTACTTTGGGTTGTTATCCATTAACAGGTGCTGTGGAATCTACAGCCAATACCTTGCCGGAAATTATTCAGGAAATGTTGCTGGCAACCAGTTCTGAGCGTCAAGGTCGTATGATTGACCATGATGAAGCAGGCTCAATGGAGAAGAAGAAGCAGGAAGGCTACTTCTAGAATCTCTCCCGACCTCTCTTTAAAAAAGAGAGGAGATTTCCCCCTTTATAAAGGGGGATACAGGGGGATTCAAAAACCGATTTCTAAAGAATATGTGGAGCTTTGAGCGATGTCTCATCAATCTGATTTAATCAGCCAAGATATCTTGGGCTATCTGAAACAACATGAAAATAAAGACCTGTTGCGTTTCCTGACTTGCGGTAACGTGGATGATGGTAAATCGACGCTAATTGGTCGTCTACTTTATGATTCAAAATTGATTTATGAAGATCAATTACAGGCCGTGACCCGGGACTCGAAAAAAGTCGGTACGACAGGTGATGCACCTGACTTGGCACTTCTGGTCGATGGTTTACAAGCAGAGCGTGAGCAAGGCATTACCATTGATGTGGCATATCGTTATTTCTCGACTGAAAAACGTAAGTTCATCATCGCGGATACGCCGGGACACGAACAGTACACCCGTAACATGGCAACCGGTGCGTCGACTTGTGATCTTGCGATCATTTTGATTGATGCGCGTTATGGCGTGCAAACCCAGACACGTCGTCATACCTTTATAGCAAGCTTGCTTGGTATCAAGAACATCATTGTTGCGATCAACAAAATGGACTTGGTGGAATTCTCTGAAACACGTTTCAATGAAATCCAGGCTGAATATGCGGCATTCGTTGCACAATTGGGTGACCGTAAACCAAGCAATATCATCTTTACGCCTATTTCTGCACTGAATGGCGATAATGTGGTGAACAAGTCAGCCAATACGCCGTGGTACACTGGTGAAACGCTGATGGGTACGCTTGAATCGGTGGAAATTAACCGTAGTTCAGCGAAGCAGGATTTCCGTTTCCCTGTGCAATACGTGAACCGTCCAAACCTCGACTTTCGTGGTTTCTGCGGTACGATCGCACTCGGTGATATCAATGTTGGCGATACCGTAACAGCATTACCTTCTGGTAAGTCTTCTACAGTTAAAGAAATCGTTACTTTTGATGGCAACCTTGAGCATGCAGTTGCAGGTCAGGCAGTGACTTTAACGCTTAACGATGAAATTGATATTTCACGTGGTAATGTGTTAATTCGTGCGGATCAAGCTGTTCCAAATATTTCACGTTCAGTTCAAGCGACTGTAGTGTGGATGGCGGATCAACCACTTGTACTGGGTAAGCTGTACAACATCAAGATTGGTACACAAACCGTTCCTGCAAAAGTAACGGCAATTCATTACCGTACCAACGTCAATACTTTGGAAAAAGTTCAGGTGGATAAGCTTGAGCTAAATGCAATTGCCAATGTGACTGTTGAATTTGATGCACCAGTGGTCTTTGACCGTTATCAGGACAGCCGTTTCACCGGTTCGTTTATCTTCATCGATCGTTTAAATAACGTGACGATTGGTGCGGGTATGGTGGAAGAATCAGTTGAATGGTCTGCACATGATGAGCCTGTTACTGCAGAAGCACGTGCGGCACGTTTGGGTCAAAAACCTGCTGCTGTAACTGTAACTGCCAAAGCTTTGGAAAATGCTCAGGCGCTTGAAAGCTTGTTGCTTCAACAAGGTATTGTGGCAATTGCTAAAGCAGGTTTGAATGCGGAGCAGGTTGCACTGGTTCGTGAAACTGGTGTGGTTGTGATTACCGATGCTGCTGAAGGTACAGACACGACTTTAAATGTTGAAGCAGTTGAAGAACTTGCTGAGAAGATTGTGGAATTGGTTCGTCTATAATAGATTGAGTTGATTTAAAAAAACCCGCCGAGAGGCGGGTTTTTTTATGCTCTGAATGATGATTTGAATAGAGTTTAGACAGTGTTTGAAAATTAATCATTCACATAAATATTCACTCTCTATAAAATCTAGACAAGAGGGGAATATGATGAAAAAAATTTTAGTTTTACTGGGACTGTGTTTGGCTTTTGGGATAGATGCCAAGCCAACCACAGCCAGTACTGAATCGATTAAGCAAAAAATAATCCAGCAGTCGATTGAGAGTTATCCCGGAAATTGTCCGTGTCCTTACAATACTGCAAGTAATGGTAGTCGTTGTGGTAAGCGTAGTGCTTATAATCGTGCAGGCGGATATACGCTGCTGTGTTATCCGGAAGACGTGAGTGATCGAATGGTAAAGGAATATAAAGGGCGTAGTTAATTAAAGGCTCCGTATTTTAGATAGCGAGCTAAAAGAAATATTTTTGTTGGATTTAGCTTTATATGGATAATTATTCATAAGAATCATTGAGAACTACGGCCAGAATTGCTTTTATTTCGGTTAAACTTTTCACGCCTGCAATCCTTTTAATGATTTCTCCATTTCTAAAAATAAGCGTAGAAGGCAAACCATAGACATTATAGCGCAAGGTTAAAATCGGAGACTGATCCACATTGATCTTGCCAAATTTAATCTCAGGATTTACCTCAGCATAGTATGTCGCCAGTTCGGCAAATACCGGAAAATTCTGAACACAAGGCTTGCACCAGTCTGCATAAAAGCGAATCACGGCAAAACCTTCAAGCCACTCAAAATCACTGTAGTTGTTTTCGTTATATTCGATCACTTGGGTCATGGTCGGCCTATTATCAATTTCCTGAATAGTCCCCCGATTATACATAAGTCCGATGTGGCTTCATTCCTCATGCTAACTATGTTCAAATAAGTTCAAGACATATGAAATGCATAGATTAGGGAAAGAAATCATGTCACAACAAACCATGCAGCAAGTCATTATTACAGAACCGGGTGGTGTTGATAAACTCGCTTATGAAACGGTGACTGTACCTGAACCTAAAGCAGATGAGGTGCTGGTAAAAGTCCATGCCTTTGGCATTAACCGTCCAGATATCCTGCAGCGTCAAGGCTTATATCCGATGCCGAAAGGGGTAACGCCAGTTCCTGGTCTGGAAGTGGCAGGGGAAGTGGTTACGGTCGGTAGCGATGTGAGCAAGTTTAAAGTCGGTGATCAAGTCTGTGGTTTGACCAATGGTGGCGGTTATGCTGAATATTGCGTAGTGCCAGAAAGCCAGACCTTGAATATTCCTGAAGGTGTAAGTTTTGTACAGGCAGCGGCCATTCCTGAAACCTTCTTTACCGTGTGGGCCAATGTGTTTCAGATGGGTAAGGCCAAAGCAGGGGAAACGATACTGGTGCATGGTGGAACGAGTGGTATTGGTACGACTGCTTTGATGTTGTGTAAATCACTTGGAATTAAAACTTTTGCAACCGTCGGTTCAGATGAAAAAGTTGCAGCGATTTCTGATTTAACCACGGCTATTAACTATAAAACTCAGGACTTTGAACAAGTTATTAATGAAGCCACTGACAATGGCGGTGTTGATGTCATTTTAGATATGGTCGGTGCACCTTATTTAGAGCGTAATTTGAATTTGTTGCGCCGTGATGGACGTCTGGTCTATATCGCTTTCTTGGGCGGGGCCAAAGCCAAAGAAGTTAAACTCGGACAAATCATGATGAAACGTTTGACTATTACCGGTTCAACCATGCGTGCGCGTAGCACGGCTGAAAAAGCGGAAATTGCACAAGGTCTGAAAGAGCAGGTTGCACCGTTATGGGCAAAAGGCGAATGTCTGCCGATGATCTATAAAACGTTTAAGTTTGATCAAATTCAGGATGCCCATGCTGCAATGGATACTGGAGAACATGTGGGTAAAGTTGTGGTTGAAATTATTTAATACGAGATAAGTGATTTAAAAAAATGCCAGTAATTTTACTGGCATTTTTTTAATTTTAAGTAAAATCTTATTACAAATAAATATATAAAATTTTGAATAGAAATTAAAAAATGTTAACTGTTCGACACAACCTGTCAATTATGATACGTAAATTGCATCTATCGATAATTCCGACCAATTGGTTAAACATTCACATGAATGTGAGAGGGAGAATAAGATGAAAATTATTTCAACAGCATATAGTTCAAAACATAGTTTAAGAGCATTACGACGTATTCATAAAATGATTATTCGCGGAACCATCAGTTGGGCAGAGTTACATAAAATGTATCGAGCGATGTTGCATCTGGAGCGCTATATGGAAAGATTAACGCAACAGCATCGTCATTCAAGCAAGAAAACATCCAGAAAATCCAAATAAGATCTTGTATTTTTAGGGTCAATAAAGGGTCAAGATCTGATCTAAAAAATATATTAGACTTTGTCCTAATATTATTCACTGATCGGCATTCAGTATAATCATTTAACATCTAGCGATAAATAAGTACATGAGAATGTATTAAGTGGGGATTTATGAAGCGCCCAGCTTCAATACATGAGCGTCTTGCAGAGCGTTTAGCCAGAATTTTGACCAAATTAAATGTCGGATATCAACTCCGGGCTGTAGAGCTAGCTGCAGAATTTCAAGTCAGCACCCGCACCATTGAACGTGATTTTGATCGTTTAGGCTCTTACTTACCCTTACTTCAAGATGAGCAGAAACGATATTATCTGGAACCCTCTTATTTAGGACGGTTTAAGTTGCAGGATATCCAGACCTTTGCCCAGCTTTCGGGCATTAGTGAGTTGTATCCGGCGCTGGATATGTCTTTTATCCGTGAACTGCTGGATGAGCGGGCAAATCAGGTATTTTCGGCAAAAGGCTATCATTTTGAGGATGCTAAACAGTTTGCCGAGCATTTCAAGCTGCTTGCAGGCGCAATCTATAAACGTCAGCAGGTTAAGCTGCAATATTCAGATCAATTGCGAATCATCCAGCCCTATCGTTTGATTCATCATCATGGCATCTGGTACTTGGCTGCTGTGAGTGAAAGCAAGCTGCGCACTTATCGCTTAAGTCAGTTGCAACAGCTCGAGCTGGTTTTTGAGGTGGAGAGCTTTGAGCATGATCCTGAAGTGTTGAAAATGCTGGCAGATGAAGACAGCATCTGGTTTGGGCAGCAAAAGCAGCAGGTCTTAATCAGGGTACAACCTGAAGTCACAGTCTTTTTTAAAGAGCGCCGTTTATTTCCAGAACAGCAGATCGAGCAGGAAGCCGAGACTGGAGAGTTAGTGATCAGTTGCCAGATCCGTCACGAAATGCAGTTATTACCTTTGGTACGTTACTGGTTGCCTTATGTGAAAATTATTGAACCGATTCATTTTCAGCAGAAACTGGAACAGGATCTGGAAGGCTATTTGCGCTCTGCCGGATAATATTGAGAAAGTAGAGCAGGGTGGCCTAATTTGATGATGCTTTAGATGGAAATTTGATTTACTTATTTTTTGACTAACTAAATTACAGGCATAAAAAAACCAGCTTTCGCTGGGTTCTTTATTTGCACCATTTTTCTATAGTAGAAGAATGGTGCCCGAGGCCAGACTCGAACTGGCACGCTTTGTGGGCGGGGGATTTTAAATCCCCTGTGTCTACCGATTTCACCACTCGGGCTTTAACAAGATGGAGGCGGAGGTCGGAATCGAACCGGCGTCCACGGAGTTGCAGTCCGCTGCATGACCACTCTGCCACCCCGCCGCGTCTTGTTGATGCGTATATTATCAAGCTCAGAAAAAAAAACAATAGTGTATTCATCCGTATGCGCATAAAAACATCATCTGGCGGAAAATATTTAAATTATTCATGTAGAATGTGCAAAATTGATTCATATCAACACTTGGGAGAAGTGCCGTGGCATTAGTTCTAGACGGTCGTGCATTGGCGAAGCAAATTGAAGCTGACTTGTTTACTCGCGTAGAAGCGCTGAAAGCAAAATCAGGTCGT
>NZ_JBAPXX010000047.1:0-19704 GCF_049284435.1 Acinetobacter sp.
ATTAACAGTCCGTCGCTCTACCGACTGAGCTATGGAAGAATAGATGGCTCTCCAACCTGGGCTCGAACCAGGGACCTGCGGATTAACAGTCCGTCGCTCTACCGACTGAGCTATTGGAGAATCTGATCGGCATTTTAGGGATGAATAACCAGGTCGTCAATAAATTAATGTAAAGAAATGAATTGTTTGCTTTATAAATATTCATTTAGTGCCTAAAAATAAAAAAATCACCCGAAATGGGTGATTTTTTTTAGCAAAGAAATAAAAAATTATTTCTCAACACCTGCAGGTTGACCTGCATATTTAGCATTTGCATAATCCCAGTTTACTAGGCTTTCTAGGAAAGTAGAGATGTACTTAGGACGAGCATTACGGAAATCGATGTAGTAAGCGTGTTCCCAAACGTCAATTGTCAACACTGCAATTTTACCGTGCGCCATTGGCGTATCAGCATTTGAAGTTTTCATGATTGAAAGCTGGCCGTTTACTTCGTCAGCCACTAACCAAGCCCAACCTGAACCGAATTGAGTGGTTGCAGCAGCAGCAAATTCTTCAGCAAATTTTTCATAAGAACCGAAAGCTTCGTCAATTTTTGCAGCCAAAGTACCAGTTGCTTTACCGCCACCGTTTTTAGCCATACAGTTCCAGTAGAACGTGTGGTTCCAAACTTGAGCCGCGTTATTGAAAACACCTGCTTTAGAAGCATCACCAGTAGTTGCCAGAATGATTTCTTCTAGAGTTTTGCCTTCAAGCTCAGTACCAGCGATCAGGTTATTCAGGTTAACCACATACGTATTGTGGTGTTTGTCGTGATGGTATTCTAAAGTTTCTTTGCTGATGTGTGGAGCAAGATCTTCGTAGCCATAAGGTAATGCTGGTAAAGTAATGGTTGTCATGTTTTCAATTCCTTGCATTTTGCTGGGTTTTAACAATAAGTGGCTTTATTGTAATAGATAATCGGGCAGAAATGGGCATCGTGTATAAATAACAATACAGAATAAAGCCTGAAAATATATGAATAAAGCCACTGATCATAACCGTCAGTCGAATTAAATGGGATTGTTTAATTCGAAATAATCATACTCAATATTAAACTGTTCTGAAATAGCCTTGGCCAGGCGTTGCACACCGTATTTTTCAGTCGCATGATGGCCACAGGCATAATAATGCACATTCAGTTCCTGAGCTTCATAAAAGGTACGTTCGCTTACTTCGCCCGAAATATAAGCATCACAGTCTTGTAGGGCCGCTTTTTGAATATAATCCTGCGCACCGCCGGTACAGAAACCGACTTTGTGGATTTGAGTTTTGTCAGCAGGCAGGTGAATCGCATCAAAGCCCAGTTTTTCTGAAACATAATTTTTAAAATCTTCCGGACTCATCGGTTGTTTTAAATAGCCAATATTGCCAATTGGGCGCTTTTCACTCGGATCCAGCTGTTCGATATTTTCGAGTTCTAATAAATCCGCAATTGCGGCATTATTTCCAAAAATAGGATGACTGTCTAAAGGTAGATGATATCCCACTAAAGAAATATGATTTTGAATCAGGGTCTTAATTCGTTTGCCGCGCATGCCGGTAATTGGATAAGCTTCACCTTTCCAGAAATAACCATGATGCACCAGCAATAAATCCGCGCCTTGCTCAATTGCGGCTTCAATTGCACTTTGGGAGGCGGTCACGGCACAGAGGATTTTATTCACCTCGGATTTGCCTTCAATCTGCAAGCCATTTGGTGCGTAGTCCTTAAATTCACGTGATGCCAAAGTCTGGTCACACCATTGAATAATATCGTTCAAATTCGCCATAAAATTCCTGTAAGTTTAAAAACTTGCCCATATTTATCTATAGGTCTAATTGTAACTAAAGCTGCACAAATCTCTGTGGAATTTTTTGTGTTTAGTTATGTATTTAGCATTACAATAGGACACAAATTACTTAGTCATCAACGAATTAAAATATTTTAGAGGATAGCAACGTGCGCCGCACCTTTACATGGTTACCCTGGGTGTTACTGATTTTAGTCATTATCGGTTTTTTGGGGTGGCAACAACTACAAAAACCAAAGGCACCAGTTGCGCCAGATGGCGTCAAAATGCCTGCTGAAAAAGTAGAGCCGTTGATTGATACGTCGCGTTCAGGAGGCGTGGTCTCCTATAGTGCTGCTGTAAAAGTGGCAGCACCGGCTGTCGTGAATATTTTTACTACCCAAAAAGTCAAGCAACAGGCGCATCCTTTACTGACCGATCCTGTATTTCGTGAATTCTTTGGCGATCAGTTGCCTGACCAGTATGGACAAAGCCCGAATGAAAATAGTTTAGGTTCAGGTGTAATTGTACGTCCAGACGGTTATATCCTGACCAATAACCACGTGATCGCGCAGGCGGACCAGATTGTAGTGGCTTTGCAGGATGGTCGTCGTGCTGAAGCCAAGGTGGTTGGAACTGATCCGGATACCGATCTGGCAGTGATCAAGATTGAACTGACACAATTGCCAGTTCTGCCATTTAAACTCAGTGGCAATGAAGTCGGTGATGTGGTTCTGGCCATTGGCAATCCTTTTGGTGTTGGGCAAACCGTGACGCAGGGGATTATCTCGGCAACGGGCCGTTCAGATTTGGGCATCAATACCTATGAAGACTTTGTGCAGACCGATGCTGCGATTAATCCGGGTAACTCTGGTGGTGCATTGATTGATGTCGCCGGTAATTTAATTGGCGTCAATACCGCAATTTTCTCGCAGTCTGGTGGTTCGCTGGGGATTGGTTTTGCTATTCCGGCCAAAATCTGTCAGCAGGTGATGAATGCGATTCTGAAAGATGGCCGTGTCGTTCGTGGCTGGTTAGGTATCAGCTTATTACCTGCGGAACGTGATGATGTCCTGCAACCCAAAGAAAAAGGCGTGACGGTCGCAGAAGTGCTACCGGATGGACCTGCTGCCAAAGCGGGAATCCAGCGTGGCGATAAAATTATGAAAGTGAATGAAGAAGAAATTAGTTCTGCCTCACATCTGATTAATTTTGTAGCCTTGCAAAAGCCAAACAGCACCATTCAGATTGAAATTGAGCGTGCAGGAAAAACCATGATACTGGAAGTTGTAGTGACTGAACGTAAAGCGCAAGACAGTGCTTCACAATATATTCCTTTGCCAGGCCAATAAGTTTGATCAAAAAAATCCCTCATGATGAGGGATTTTTTTATGCAATTATTTCAGCCTGTTCTGATACAAAAGTGAAATATTAAGCGCTTTATAAATCATTTAGCTTAGTGAAATAACATTAAAAGAGAAAATAAAAATGACTTTTATGACGGCAGATCAGGCCAAAATTTTATCCAATGTTGCTAACCTGGATATTGAAATGTACAAGCCACGTCTGGCGCAACTGATTGAAGATAATGCCCGGCAAGGTAATACAGCGGTGCTGACAGTTTTTCCCAAACATCTGCCTTTGGATGATATTCGTGCCTTGTCTGCCGAGCTAACAGATCTGGGCTATAACGTGCGCTTTGAAGTACAAGAATTTTATTATAGCTTTAATGTCTACTGGCTATAATTTTAACTATTGTTCAAAAATAGTCCTGTTCAGGCATATATTTTGCTGTATTCATCTCATATTTAAACTATGAGAAGTTTATGTCTTTATTTATTTATCCTGCAGCACGGGCTGATACGCCTTATGTAGTGCTTTCTTCTGGGCTAGGCGGACATGCCAGTTTCTGGAATCCACAAATTGAGGCTTTGCAGCAAGATTTTCATGTGGTGACCTATGATCAGGAAGGTTGTCATTCGGATTCTGAACTATTGCCAACTCCTTATTCTATAGATCATATGGCCCGACAGATCTTGGATTTATTGATTAGCCACAATATTCGTGAGTTTCATTTTATTGGTCATGCATTGGGTGGGCAGATCGGCATACAGCTCGCAACCTATCAGACTGATAAAGCGTTTAAGTTACTCAGCCTGACTATGTTGAATGCTTGGGGGGAACTAGATGCACATACCCAAAAATGTTTTCAGGCACGCACATCATTATTACTGAATAGCGGGGCTGAGGCTTATGTGCGGGCACAAGCTTTATTTCTGTATTCGCCGAACTGGATCTCCACCCATATTGACCAGTTGACTGATGCAGAAAATAAACAACTACTAGACTTTCCACAGATTCAAAATGTCTTGGCTCGTTTAAAGGCTGTGCAGGCGTTCAAACTTGAAGCAGAACATCAGCAGGTATTAAAAGACGTTCCTATACATCTGATTGCCAATCAGGATGATTTTTTGGTGCCTTATCAACGTTCACAACAACTGCAGCAGTTATTACCGCAGAGTCAGCTTAGCCTGTTTGTAACAGGAGCACATGCTTCTACGGTGACTGAAACCGCCCATATCAACCAAAGCCTGCTGCAATTTTTAAAATCAGTCTGATATTTTCAGCAAGTCACTTTGTTTGCTTAAGCCAGAACCTGTTTCTGGCTTTTTATTTTTTCTAATAAATCATTTTTGTGATTTTTACTAAAAATCTGATTCTTTCTAAAAGCGATGATGATCAATTTTAATGCACCTGAATGAAACATGATGAGCAAAATTGATTCAGGTGTGAAAATCATTATTTTACTGAAAATTCAAAAAAGTAAACACTAAGTAATTGAAAATAATAAATTAAAAATAATTGGCATGCGCTTTGCAATATTTTCAGCATAAATAAAAGACCTGAATTGGCAACAGGATTTTGAATATTGGTTAAAAATAATGAGGTGTGAAAATGAAAATAGGTGTCTTTTGTCCAATCGGAAATAATGGCTGGTTACTCTCTGAAAATGCACCACAGTACATGCCGACTTTTGAGTTAAATAAACAAATCGTACAGCGTGCTGAACACTATGGTTTCGATTTCGCACTTTCCATGATCAAGCTGCGTGGCTTTGGTGGCAAGACCGAATTCTGGGAACATAACCTGGAAACTTTCACCTTGATGGCAGGTCTCGCAGCCGTGACCAGCAAAATTCAAATTTATGCAACTGCAGCAACTTTGGTCATGCCGCCTGCAATTGTGGCACGTATGGCATCCACCATTGATTCTATTTCCAATGGTCGTTTTGGTCTAAATGTCGTGACGGGCTGGCAGCCACCTGAATATACCCAGATGGGTATGTGGCCAGGTAATGACTATTTTGGCAAGCGCTATGAATATCTGTCTGAATATGTACAGATTCTGCGTGAACTCTGGGCAACAGGTAAATCAGACTTTAAAGGCGAACATTTCCAGATGGAAGACTGCCGTGTGAACCCTCGACCGCAAGCAGACATGAAAATCATCTGTGCTGGTCAGTCGGATGCTGGTCTGGAGTTTTCTGCGCAATATGCTGACTACAACTTCGTATTTGGTAAAGGACTGAATACACCGACAGCTTATGCAGAAATTAATGACCGCTTAAAGGAAAAAACCGATGTCACCGGCCGTGAAGTACAAACTTATGTCCTATTTATGCTGATTGCGGCAGAAACTAACGAAGAAGCTCAAGCGAAATGGCAGCATTATAACGATGGTGCCGACATGGAAGCGATTAACTGGTTGATGAATCAGGGCGGGAAAGACACGACTTCCGGTGCAGATACCAATATCCGTCAAATGGCGTCTAGTGTATCTCCAGTGAATATCAATATGGGGACCTTGGTAGGTTCTTATGAAAATGTGGCACGAATGTTGGATGAAATTGGCGAGATCAAGGGTACTGAAGGTGTGCTGCTGACTTTTGATGATTTCGTTCTGGGTGTAGAAGATTTCGGGCAGAAAATCCAGCCATTGATGAAATGCCGTGACCATATTGTGATTGAGGGCGACGCACCTGTACTGGAGAAAAGCGCATGAGTGAAGCAGTGGTAACTGCCGGTTTTACTGAAAAACTCGGTACCGGAAAAATGCTTAAAGCTGAGCCTGAAGCAATCTGCCTTGCACCTGAACAGACAGCTCTGATCGTGATCGACATGCAGAATGCTTATACCTCGCAGGGTGGCTATCTGGATCTGGCGGGTTTTGATGTCTCAAAGACCAAACCCGTGGTCGAAAACATCAAGAAAGCAGTCAATGCTGCGCATGCCGCCGGTATTCAGGTGATTTATTTCAAAAATGGCTGGGATGCAGAGTATAAGGAAGCAGGTGGTACGGATTCTCCGAATTTCCATAAATCCAATGCCTTAAAGACCATGCGCAAGCATCCTGAATTACAGGGGAAATTATTGGCTAAAGGTGGCTGGGACTTTGAACTGATTGATGAGTTACAGCCACTGCCACAAGATCTGGTCATTGAAAAACCTCGCTATAGCGGTTTCTTTAATACCGCACTGGACAGCATGTTGCGTGTCCGTGGCATCCGTAATCTGGTTTTTGTCGGAATTGCCACTAATGTCTGCGTGGAATCGACCTTGCGTGATGGTTTCTTTCTGGAGTATTTCGGTGTGGCACTCGCAGATGCGTGCCATCAGGCAGGGCCAGTCGAAGCCCATGAAGCCAGTCTGTACAACATCAAGACCTTCTTTGGCTGGGTGTCGGATACCACAAAATTTGTAGAAGCCTTTCAAAAAGAAAGTGAATCACTAAAAGAAACTAAATTGGCTGAAAGTGCCTAAAGAATTAAAGATCAGGATTAAGGAAAAAATAGTATGCCTAAAGAAGTCATTATTCCAGTAGGAACTTCAAAACCACTAGCACCATATGTGCCGGCAACCAAGGCCGATAATATTGTCTATGTATCAGGTACGCTGGCTTTTGATGAAAATAATAATGTCGTGCATGTCGGTGATGCGGCAGCCCAGACCCGTCATATTCTGGAAACTATCAAGCGTGTCATTGAAGAAGCCGGTGGCAGCATGGACGATGTGACTTTTAACCACGTATTTGTCAAAGACTGGGCAGATTATGCAGCGATTAATGCCGTTTATGCAGAATATTTCCCGGGAGATAAACCGGCACGATATTGCGTACAGACTGGCTTGGTAAAACCGGATGCACTGGTCGAAATTGCTTCGATTGCCCATGTATAAGCCGAACCACCTGATTCAATTTCATCTATATCAGCCCTAAGTCTGTCACTGAAAACTGACTTGGGGCGGAGGAGAACAGCATGAATGCCAAATTGTCTAAAATCATTACAGAAGCAGTTGCAGAAAACAGTGCATTAAATAAGGTGGTAAAGACTGAAAACGCAGCTGAAGTATTGACCCAGGTCGATCAGCAGATTTTCCGCCAGGGTATGTCCAATCTGGGTGCGGCAGTGAATGTGATTACTACACAAGGTCGTTCAGGCATGGCTGGATTTACCGCATCCGCCGTGTGTAGTGTGACTGATACGCCGCCGACTTTGCTGGTGTGCCTGAACCGTTCAGCTTCGGTTTATGAGACTTTCAAAAATAATCAGGTGTTGTGTGTGAATACCTTGGCTTCACATCAGCAACATCTATCCAATCTGTTCGGTGGAAAAACGCCGATGGCAGAACGTTTCAGTCAGGGGAACTGGAAAACGTTGGTGACCCAGTCACCTGTACTTGAGGATGCCTTAGTCAGTTTTGACTGCGAGGTGGTCCAGCAATTATCCGTAGGCACTCATGACGTGCTGTTCTGTGAAGTGAAGGCCATGTGCCAGCGTCAAGGCAATGCGCTGATGTACTTTAACCGTTCTTACTGTGAGCCACACAAAATGTGCTAAATCAATTCAGTCCTAATCAAGGAGGGGAAGCCCATGCAAGAAAAAGAATCGTGGTTTCCAAAATTTAAGCCTTACCAAGGCAATATCGATACAACTCCAGTCCAAACAGATGAATATCTGCCGGCTGGGAAAAGTATTATTCTCGGGTTACAGCATGTGTTTGCGATGTTTGGGGCTACCGTGCTGGCGCCACTTTTAATGGGGTTTGATCCCAATCTCACGATTTTTATTACCGGGATTGGTACCATTTTATTTTTCCTGATCACTGGCGGTCGATTGCCAAGTTATCTGGGGTCCAGTTTTGCCTTTATTGGCGCCGTGGTAGCGGTCACAGGCTATTCAGGTGTGGGGGCGAATGCAAATATCGGGCTGGCACTCGGGGGAACCATTGCCTGCGGTATTGTTTATGCCTTGATTGGCCTGCTGGTCATGAAAACCGGTACTAACTGGATTGAAAAACTGATACCCCCCGTGGTCACGGGCGTCATCGTGATGATTATCGGTTTGCATCTCGCACCGGTCGCGATCAAAAGTGTATCTGCCAACCAGTTTGATTCCTGGATGGCGCTGGTTACCATTATCTGTATCAGTGTAATTGCTGTGTTTACCCGCGGAATGGTGCGCCGTCTGCTGCTGTTACTCGGCTTATTGTCTTCCTATCTGCTTTATTTTCTTTTCACCAATATTATGGGCTTCGGACCTGCAATTGATTTTAGTAAAGTCAGCGAAGCGGCATGGTTTGGTCTGCCGACTTTCCAGAGTCCAGTTTTTGAAATGAATGCCATGCTGATGATTGCACCGGTGGCAATTATTCTGGTTGCGGAAAATCTGGGGCACTTTAAAGCGGTATCTGCGATGACCGGTAAAAATCTGTCGCCGTATATGGGACGCGGTTTCTTTGCAGATGGTGTTTGTACTTCCTTATCGGCTTCTGTTGGAGGTACGGGAATGACCACCTATGCTGAAAATATCGGCGTTATGGCAGTGACCAAAGTGTATACAACCACTGTGTTTGTCTTTGCCGGGATATTCGCTATCTTGCTAGGGCTTTCACCGAAGTTTGGTGCGGTGATCAGTACGATTCCTGTGGCCTTGCTTGGCGGTGCCTCGATTGTAGTATTCGGTCTGATTACGGTTGCAGGTGCCAAAATCTGGATAGATAACCGTATTGACTTTACCAAGAACAGCACAATGATTATTGGCGCAGTGTGTCTGATTATGGGTACAGGTAATTATAGCTTGCAGATCGGTAGCTTTGATCTGGGTGGAATTGGCACTGCGACTCTGGCTGCGATTTTACTCAATCTGTTCCTGAATCGTGGTGAAGATAAAGAATCGCCTGTAGCTGCATCAACCGCAACGGAAATTGAAGTGAAACCGGTCGCTTAAATATAAGGAGTATTTTTTGATTCATACAGTTGCATTTTTAGGACTCGGGGCAATGGGCTGGCATATGGCCTCCCATTTGCCAAAACTCGGACACCAGATCTGGGTCTGGAATCGGACTGAACAGAAAGCGCTAGATCATGCGAAATGTTTCAGGACTCTGGCAGTGGGTATTGAACAGGCGGTTCAGGCAGATTTTATCTTTTCCTGTTTGCCGACCAGTCAGGATGTGGAAGCATTAATTACAGCCCATCCACCTAAGCAAGGTGCAATCTGGATTGACTGTACCAGCGGTGTGCCGGAATCGGCACAAAAACTGGCAAAGCGATTGGAGCAACAGGGAAGCTATTACCTGGATGCTCCGGTATCTGGTCAGACTGTTGGGGCAGAAAAAGGCACTTTAACCGTGATGGTGGGAGGAAATAAAGCTGCCTTTGAACAAGCTAAACCGATCATTACTGCTTTTGCTGGCTTGATTGAATATGTCGGAGAAAGCGGTTCTGGTTTTGCAGTAAAAGCAGTTAACAATACTTTGATGGCCACCCATTTATGGGCACTGGCTGAAGGCTTAACTGTACTTAAGGGGCAGGGGGTTGATTTAAGCAGTGCACTGAACTGTATTAATCATTCTAGTGGTAAAAGCAGCATGTCGGAAAATATCATGGCGCAGCGTGTACTGAGCCGTGAATTTAATAAGACCTTTGCGCTGGATTTATTACAGAAAGATATTGGTATTGCTTTAGAGTTAGTGCAACAGCAGCAACTGGATTTATCAGTCATGTCATTGGTGCAACAACAATTTCAGCAGATTGCCCGACATCAGGCCAGCCAGCTGGATTTTTCCGCTGCGGTACAAGGGTTGGAACAACGTACGCAAATTGAATTAAGGGGTTAAAGTCTTTCTTGCAAATTGCTATTCATAGAGAAACCATTAATTTTGCATTAAATCCATAACGACTGATTTATTTATCAAAAATATAAAAAGCCGGGAATCTAAGATTTCCCGGCTTTTTATTTCAATTGCTCAAAATAGCCTAAGCAATTTTAAAGCTATCTATTACTTTAATCATTTACCAATCTGCATTCATCTCTTAATTCTGCTGGTTCACCTGATATTCCTGAATCACTTCAAGCGCAGCACGGAACGCTTCCTGAGTCGCCGGTGCACCGCAGTAAGGCAGGCTATGCAGCAGTACTTCCTGAATTTCTTCTACTGTGGCGCCATTATTCAGAGCACCTCGCACATGACCTTTCAGTTCAGTTGGACTTTTTTGAGCAGTCAGAAACGCAATGGTAATTAAAGAACGATATTTACGCGGTAAAACATCTTCACGTTGCCAGGTCGAACCCCAGGCATGTTCATTAATCCAGTCCTGTAATGGCTGTGTAAATGGAACGGTATTTTCCTGAGCACGTTTCACAAAGCTTTCACCCATCACTTCAGTACGGACTTTCAAGCCATTTTCATAATCTTGTTGTGACATTGTCTACCCTCAATTTTCTTATAGGGCTAGCTTAGTACTTTCCATCCGAAATACCATCGTGCAATAGTCGTAAAAATTGGCTGAAAAGCCACTTGTGAAGCTTCCAAAGTGAAGCATTGAAACACCGCTCCACTTTAGAATGTATGACACCTTAGATCAAAAGTTTTATTTAAGGCGTAGTTGAATGTGAAGGATCAGTTTGCACTGAAGTATCGGTACCTGTGGCATCTGCCTTCATGAGATACGGATTCTCAAGCTCTAATACCTCATTCAAATGCAGATCGAATACATCGGTCAACATGCTGTCATAACGAAGCGCGTTATAGTGCAGCAGTTTTTCTGCCTCATCATCATTAATAAAACCATGTAGCTGTGCATCTGCCACATGCTCTGCAAAGCTTAAACCCTTGAACTGGTCTTTATTCTCTGCTTTTTTAAAACGATCCCAAAGCTGTTCAATGTCCAGCAACATGGCGAAAGTAGATTCCATACGGCCGGTGACATCATGTTCATGAGTATTGTAATAGACATGCTTTTTCAAGACCTGGCGGAAAGCATTGTCTTCCATCATGCTGTTGGCTACCTGCTGCTTCAGTTGATCTGATGGCTTTTTCAATGGACGGCCAAATGGGAAACATAACAGTTTGACCATGCCTGCTGCTGCGCCTACCGGAAAATTGGCAAACAGATCAAAAAATGCTTCTTGCGCCGTATACAGAGATTTTTCTACCGCAAGCTCTGCATGCAAACGCTCATCTTCAGTCTTTTTGCTATGTTCAAAATATTTCAGAATCGAGGAGGAAATAAACAGATGTGCATGAATATCGGCCAAACGTCCAGACAGCATTTCCTTACGCTTGATATCCCCTGCGAGTAAACCTAGACACATATCTGCGGTCAGGGCAAAGTTGGCACTCAGCCGGTTAATCACTTTGTAATAAGGACGGGTAAAGTCGACCGCACTTTGCGGTACTGCACTTGCGCCACCGCTAAAGGCATAGGCAAAAGAACGGGCAGTCCGGTTAAAGGTATAACCCAAATGCTTAAACAGCAAGTTATCAAAAGGATTTAGAGCCGCTGCTGGATCTTCTGCCTGCAAAAGCTGTAATTCTTCATACAGATAAGGATGGCAACGCATTGAACCCTGTCCAAAAATCATCAGGGAACGACTGAGGATATTGGCACCTTCCACGGTAATGGAGACTGGAATTGCCTGATAATAAGGTGCCAGAAAATTACGCGGACCCATCTGAATGGCGCGGCCACCGACCACATCCATACCGTGATTGACCACTTTACGCATGCCTTCTGTCGCATAGTATTTGGCAATTGCCGTCATTACTGCAGGTTTACCGCCCTGATTCAGACCACAGGTGACCAGATAACGGAAGGCTTCCAGCATATAGGTATCACTGGCGATTTCACTATTCGCTTCCTGTACCCCCTCAAACTTACCGACTGAAATTTTGAATTGCTGACGGATACGAGAGAAAGCACCCACATTTAAATAAGTCATTTCTGCCGTAGACGTAGACAGCGCTGGTAGGGAAATGCCACGACCGACCGCCAGACATTCCATCAGCATGCGCCATCCTTTACCGGCATTTTTTACGCCACCAATAATCCAGTCCAGTGGAATAAAGACATCTTTACCTTCAACCGTACCATTCATGAATGGTGGTCCCGGGTTATGCCGTGGTCCCACTATTACCCCTTTATGACTGGCAGGCAGCAGGGCACAGGTAATGCCATATTCAGTCTGTTCACCCAAGAGATGATCGGGGTCATACATTTTAAAGGCCAGACCCACCACTGTCGCAATTGGTGCCAAAGTAATCCAGCGTTTGGAAAAATTCATTCTCAGGCCTAAGACTTCCTGACCTTCAAACTGGCCATAGCAGACCACGCCCGTATCAGGAATCGCACCGGCATCTGAACCTGCTTCCGGACTGGTCAAACCGAAACAGGGAATTTCTTCGCCTCGCGCCAGACCCGGCAGATAACGGTTTTTCTGTTCTTCAGTACCGTAATGCAGCAACAGCTCACCCGGTCCGAGCGAATTCGGCACCATACAACTCACGGCTGTGGTCAGAGAACGCGAAGCAATCTTGCTCATCACCCGGCTTTGAGCAAATGAACTGAAGGCACGACCGCCGTATTCTTTGGGAATAATCAGGCCCAGGAAACCATGTTCTTTAATATATTGCCAGACATGATCAGGCAGCGCTTTCTGCTCATGGATTTCCCATTCATCCAGCATGCTGCACAAGGTTTCGACTTCATTGTCCAGAAAGGCCTGCTCTTCAACAGATAATTTAGGATAAGGATAACTGTTAAAGGTTTCCCAATTCGGTGCACCCATAAACAGTTCTTTTTCCCACCAACTGGTCCCGGAATCCAGTGCTTCGCGTTCTGTCGGACTAATGCTTGGCATAGCATTGGCCAGTGCTTTATAGGCCGGTTTGGAAATGAACGACATGCGCAAAGGTTCGATCATTACTACAAGGCTAATCAGGATCAGCGGAATGCCGAGAATCAGCGACCATGGGCTAATAAAGGCACAGACCACTGACATGACAATTAGTGCAATTGCACCCGCGCTACGGGAGAGCTGAAAATAGAAAACCGCCCATAAACTGAGTAATAGCAGTAGTACAGCGAAAATAAATAACATTGTTGTAGTTCTCCAGATTTATACAACGCTGCCTGTGCCGGGATCTCTCATAGAATTTTTGTCACAGTTCATTCATTTTTTTGTCGCTTGAGGGTCGGACAGGTTCAGCATTGCACTTTTGAGAATGATCGTTTTTAAGTCTTGCAACGATATTTTTAAATCTTTCATCTATTTTTAAGATTGTTTGAAAAACGCTCAGTCTTCAAGTGAGAACGCGCAAAGAAATGTGAAGATAAGTAATGACTTAATCTTTTTCTAAAATAAAAAATGCAGTTTAACGATTAATAAAATTTAAATTGAACATATAAAAAAGCCCTCTGCAGGAGAGGGCTTTTATTTTATTGGTTTAAACAGGATTAAGCTTCAATGGCCTGAACTGCAATTTTCTTGGCAGGATCCACTTTACGGCGCACTGCTGGTACAGGTTCGCCGTAGTATTGACGATCGGCAAAGTAGCTTGAACGAACCATTGGTGCTGCCCAGATATTGCGGAAGCCCAGTTTTTGGCCATGTTCAGTATAATGCTCGAATTCTTCCGGTGTTACGAAGCGGTCAATCGCTGCATGTTCTTTTGAAGGCTGTAAATATTGACCAATCGTCACATAATCTACGCCATGCGCATGCAGATCATCAAGCAGGGCAAGCACTTCTTCTTCAGTTTCACCAATACCGACCATCAGACCACATTTGGTTGGTACGTCCGGGCAATATTCTTTAAACATTTTCAGCAGGTTTAAAGAGTGCTGATAGTCAGAACCTGGACGCATGGCTTTATATAGACGTGGCACTGTTTCGATATTGTGGTTAAACACATCTGGCGGACATTCAGTCATAATGCGCAGCGCAATATCCATACGGCCACGGAAATCTGGTACCAGAATTTCCAGTAAGGTATTCGGACTTAAGGCACGTGCTTCTTTAATACAATCGACAAAATGTTGCGCACCACCATCCAGTAAATCATCACGGTCTACTGAAGTAATCACTGCATATTTTAAACCCAGGTTGGCAATGGTTTCTGCCATATGACGTGGTTCATCTGCATCCAGTGCATTTGGACGGCCGTGTGCCACATCACAGAACGGGCAGCGACGGGTACAGATATCACCCATAATCATGAAAGTCGCAGTACCGCCACCAAAACATTCAGGCAGGTTTGGACAGGCGGCTTCTTCGCACACCGTATGTAATTTTTGCTGACGTAGTGTGGTTTTAATGCGTTGAACTTCTTCAGGTGCCGCCATTTTTACCCGGATCCAGTCCGGCTTGCGTGGCGTTTCAACCGTAGGAACAACTTTTACAGGAATGCGGGCAACTTTTTCCGCACCGCGAAGTTTGACGCCCTGTTCAGGTTTACGGTTTTCAGACATATTCAACTTTTCCACTGTTTTTGAAGGGGGAGATACTCAAAGATAGCGCAGTTATTATAACGGACTTCGTTCTAAATAGGGCAAAAAGGGGTATTCATTTAAAAAATGTTCTTATCAAGCAATATATGTGAGTTAAATACACCAAATCAACAGGATTTACGTCATAATAAGAGTGTAGATTAAAGTGAATTTTTTAATTTTGAGGAGCGTTGAATGCCACGTAAAAAAGAGGTCGTTAGTGGGACTTTCGTTAAATATGATGCGGTAGTTCTAGGTTCGGGCCCTGCGGGCGAAGGCGCGGCAATGAAACTTGCCAAATCTGGTAAGCGTGTTGCAATCGTTGAAATGCGTGAACAGCTGGGTGGTAACTGTACCCATGTCGGTACGATTCCAAGTAAAGCATTGCGTCAAACGGTATCCAGTATTATCCGTTATCAACGTGATCCACTGTTTCAAAAAGTCGGGGACTGGAAGCAGTTCACCATGAAGCAAGTGTTGCGTCACGCACATAAAGTTATTCAACAACAAGTAGATACACATTCACGTTTCTATGACCGCAATAAAATTGATATTTATCATGGTCGTGCCTACGTTCAGGATCAAAATACCATTTTTGTATTTAACCCGGACGGCATTAAAGAAACGCTGATGTTTAAGCAACTGGTCATTGCCAGCGGCTCGCGTCCATATCGTCCAGACATTCTTGATTTTAATCATCCGCGTGTATTTGATTCAGACAAAATTCTGGATCTGGACTTTTCTATCCAGAAAATCATTATTTATGGCGCAGGTGTAATCGGTTGTGAATATGCATCGATCTTTATTGGTCTGGGACATAAAGTTGACCTGATCAACACCCAGCACAAACTCTTAAGCTATCTGGATGATGAAATCTCTGATGCGCTGTCTTATCACTTGCGTGAACAGGGTGTGCTGATTCGTCATAATGAACAGATCGACTTTTTAGAAACATTTGACGACCATGTGGTGATGCACACGCAAAGCGGCAAGAAAATTAAAGCCGATGCAATTTTGTGGTGTAATGGCCGTTCAGGCAATACCGATGGTTTAGGTCTTGAAAATGTCGGCCTGAAACCGAACAGCCGTGGTCAATTGACTGTGAATGATCAATATCAAACCGAAGTTGAGAATATCTACGCTGCTGGTGATGTGATCGGCTGGCCTTCGCTGGCCTCTGCTGCCTATGACCAAGGTCGTTGCGCAGGTGCCAATATGAGCGGCGAGAAAGACGTTGCACCGGTGACTGATATTCCAACCGGAATTTATACCATTCCTGAAATTTCTTCGATTGGTAAGACTGAACAGCAGTTGACTGAAGAAAAGATTCCGTATGAAGTCGGTCAGGCATCGTTCCGTCATTTGGCACGTGCACAGATTACCGGTGATACTATGGGCGAATTAAAGATTCTGTTCCATCGCGAAACACTGGAAGTTTTGGGGGTACATTGCTTCGGTAATAATGCGTCTGAAATTATTCATATTGGTCAGGCAGTCATGAACAGCCCGAACAATACGATCAAGTACTTTGTAGAAACCACGTTTAACTATCCGACCATGGCGGAAGCTTACCGTGTAGCAACGTTAAATGGTATGAATCGTTTATTCTAAGTGAGATATTTTACTTAGACAGAAAACCGCAAGTCTTCACTTGCGGTTTTTTTTATTGGAAGTGATTAAGTCAGTCAAGTTGATCAAATTGAATTTTTAAGCAGCCATTTTTCGGTATTCTTCCGCACAGCGGCGACAGGCTTCGGCACATTGCTGACAATGTTCATCTTCATGATGACCACATTCTTCTACACAATAATCACAGGCCTTGGCGCAAAGTTTACACATCTCATGCATGAATGGAGACTGCTTTTGTTCCATACGTGCACACAGCTGACAGATATCTGCACAATCCAAACAGCGCTGGATACACTCCCGCATCATCTCCAGATCTTCTTCTTTGAGACAGGCGCTGGCACAATTGGCACAGGCCAGAGAACAACGCATACAGGCTTGCACACAATCTGAAAATTGAAGCTGATTCATTGTCGTTTCCTCTTTCCATAGGGTTATTGCTGATTTTCTAATACGTTAAGCAGAAAAAGGAAAATAGACTAGACAGATTAGGTGAGGAAAAGTAAACAGGCGCTCTGTTTTGTTAAAGGATTTACTTCCATATTTATATTCAGAACCAAGAATGTTTATTGTTTGAGAAAATAAAAAACCATTGAGCCGGTCAAAGTCTCAATGGTACAGGATTTACATATGAGTCATTATTATCGCAGGTTGTAATGACCTTTCTTGTTGTTCGGATTTTCTGGTTTTTAAAAGGGACGGCTACCCGCCAGACTGATGCGTTTTAATAAACGGCGCTGATCAGCCGGGAATGGACGGCGTGAGTGCAAAGTCACCTGATTATCCCAGAACACGATATCGCCAATTTCCCAATGATGTTCATAAGCGAATTCAGGTTTCGAAATATGCTCACGTAATTTTGCGATCAGTTGGCTGCCAGCCTGATCATCATAATTGACCAGCTCGACTTCGGTATGCGTGTTTAGCCAAAGCGCTTTACGGCCGGATTCAGGATGGGTGCGTACCAGTGGGTGCGGATAGGCATGACTTAATATTGGTTGATCTTTAAAACGATACAGCGGGCTGTTGCCATAGCCTTGATCATCAGCCTGATCTCTGGTTTTTTGGCGTCGGACAAAAGGATTGTAGGTAATCAGTTGCAGCTGATCGATCTCTGCCTTGGTTGCTTCATTGAGTGCATCATAGGCTTTAATGGTATTGATCCAGCTGGTCTGTCCACCGTTCCGAGGTAGTTCAATTGCATACAGAAAGGAACCAAAAGAGGGTAAAGGTGTCCATTGATGATCGGCATGTGGAGTAAGTTCACCATGCCCGGTGTAATCTCCCTGACCGACGGCATGGGAAACTGGCACGACATCGGGTGGAACACCGCTATCAGACTGCGCAGCCAGTATCGGTGTATCTGCACCGGGACGGAAAATGGAACCGAAATAAGTTGAAAACGCCAGATACTCTAAATCATCCAGACTTTGCTGCTTAAAGATCAAAATCAGATGCTCGGCCAGAGCCTGTTTTAATTTCAGAATAGTTTTGGAGGACTGAGCTTTACGGGCATCCAGACCATAGACCACTGCACCTAAGGCCTGACCGGTTTGCGGTACAATTTTGATTTCATCCGGATGTTGCAATTGATCTTGCTGATGCCGGCGTGGAGCATCATGAATCGCTTGTGAAAGTTGGGTTAAGCTGGTCATTATCAAGTCTCAGAATTTTCTTATTGATAAGAATCTAAGAAAATTTCGGACTGAAATAAAATCAAAAGAAATTATAAGTTTATGAATAATCTGTTATTTTTGTTATTTTTGTTATTTTATTGATTTTGAAACATTTAACTTATTGTGCGATGGATTGCGCATTTTCTGCTGAGGATATTTCAGTGGTTTAATGTGCGCAGAAAGCCTGATTAAAATATTCAAACAGCTGAGGGGTTTGAAACCACAGTCCAATCGACAAAGCCAGTAAAAGCAGGATTGCCACAGCAATCGAGAGTTTGAGTTTCAGTAGAGAATCAGTCATGGACGATTTGCTCCTCATTGACCCAGAAATGCACCAGTACGCCAAAAATGCTGAGGACAATTGACAGCATCCACACCGCATTATAATTGCCGCTCAAATCATGGTTAACTCCACCGAGCCAGCCACCGAAAAACGAGCCAACCTGATGGGTAAAGAACACGATGCCACTGAGCATGGTCAGATATTTCACCCCGAACATATTCGCCACAATGCCATTGGTCAGCGGAACGGTCGATAACCAGAGTAATCCCATAATGACACCAAAGCTATAGACTGTCCATGTGCTGAGAGGCAGCATGAGAAAGGCAATAATCGCAATCCCACGCAAGGCATATAATCCCATTAGCAGATGCGGTTTGGAATATTTTCCACCGAGCCAGCCGGCCGTATAGGTGCCTACCACATTAAACAGACCCACTAAGGCTAAGAAAATTGTACCAGTTGTAGCATTAAAGCCATGATCAATCAGATAACCAGGCAGGTGGATACCAATAAAAACTACCTGAAAACCACAAACAAAAAAGCCCATGGCTAGAAACCAGAAGGGTTTATGATTTTTCACTACCACCAGAATCTGTTTAAAACTGAGTGAGACTTTATTGGGGGTAGCGGCCGCGTTGGGGTTAACATACATCGGTGCTTTCAGCATCCAGGCCAATGGCACAATCAGTGCAATTAAAATGGCACTGACCACCAGAGCCGCTGACCAGCCGACATTCTGTAATAGCAGTAGGGTCGAAGGCAGCATGATAAACTGACCAAAAGACCCAGCCGCACTGGCAATTCCCATCGCCAAACTGCGCTTTTCTGGTGGGGCAGCACGCCCGACCGCAGACAATAAGACCGGAAATGAGGTGGCAGACAGGGCTAAACCCAGAATCAGACCCACACTCAGATTAAGCAATAATCCGGTCGAGCTAACTGCCATCAAGAGTAGACCGATTGCATATAAGGCTCCGCCTACAGCTACCACAATCTTGCTGCCATATTTATCAGCAAATGCCCCGGTAATCGGCTGAACTGCACCCCAGATCAGGTTTTGCATGGCAATGGCCAGGCTAAAAACATTATGACCCCAGCCAAACTCTTCGCTCATCGGCACCAGATACAAGCCAAATGCATGACGTACACCCAATGACAGTGCCAAAATGATGGCGGAGCCAATCAGCATAAAAATAAGAGCTTTGGAAAATTGACTGTCAGCCATACGTCATTCATGCCTATAAAGTTGATATGTATAGTATTCGATTCAAGCAATAGAGGCGATTAAATAAATATTGATCAAAAGATAAATTTTTTTTATTAACTGATGTTACGCAGCAGCCTTTTTAAAACAAGAAATTTCTGCATAGGCTGCTTTTAAAGAGTTCAGATATATTTTTGCTTTCAGAGCAAAATGATTCATCTTATGATGGATCTTTAATTGCTCTAACTTCAGTACACTGCAAATTGATAAGAACAAATG
>NZ_JBAPXX010000048.1:0-8347 GCF_049284435.1 Acinetobacter sp.
CGAACTCAGAAGTGAAACCTCTTAGCGCTGATGGTAGTGTGGGATTACCCATGTGAGAGTAAGTCATCGCCAGCTCATTATTCGAAATACCCCCTTCAAACGAAGGGGGTGTTTTTTTATGCGCGGGGTAATTGGCTTGACTATTGAGTATTCATATAAAGTCAACCTTATACAGTGTTCAATATTAAGCTAGAGCGATAGTTAACTTTACTGAAGGATGATTTGATAGTCCTCAACTCTTTCATGACAAAGTATTAAACTGACGTCGAGCATGTTTAAAGGCAGTTCTAAGACCCTCTTCCAACGTAGGGTGATAAAAAGATTTCTTTAGGATCTGGTGAATATCCTGGTCGGCATCAATTATCCAGACTAATAAATGGGCCAGATGTTCTGCTTGGGAGCAGAAGAGTTCTGCACCAAGTAATTTACCTGATTTCTTATCAATATAAACTTCTATTCCACCTGAGTTTTCTGCCAGAACCAGTGCACGTCCTTGATTTTCATAAGAGACGAATCCCCGAATAAATTCGACGTGTTGATCTTCTAGCTGTTTAAAACTTTTTCCGACAATCGCCATTTCAGGGTGAGAAAACACGATTGCCAATGGAGTGAGTGCTGGAATCGATTTAAGTTCTGGATAATTTAAACAATTATGTACTACCTCTTTGCCGGCATGCGCAGCTTCATGTTGAATGGGGGCATCAGGTGCGGCATCACCGACTATAAATATCGGCAGATCTGCAAGTTGTTTGGTTTCTTTATCGATAGGAAGGTTTTTGATGTCCTTGAATGTTGAATTGAGTTGATCTAGACCCAAACGATCTATATTGCTTTGCCGACCTGTGGCACCTAAGACATATTCAACTTCAATACTCTTAGTCTGATCATTTTCTGTAAAGTTAATCTTTATTTTATCAGCTTGGATCTCAATCTCATCTGGTAAGGTTTTAAATTTGATATTGAGTTCTTTACTTAATTGCTCTTGTGCTAGTTTTTGTAAGATCGGGCTAGTTAAAGCACCTACTTTTTGACTACGCGCAAACATTGTGGTTTGTACACCCAGTCGTTGCATGGCTTGAGCTAATTCAATTGCAATGATGCCACTCCCGATCACTGCTAAAGACTTAGGTAATTGGGAAAATTCAAATATTTCATTGGAAGTGATGTATTTGTCTGTTAATTTTTTCTTTAAAGTTTCATCAATATTGGGGCGTGAGCCTACAGCGACAATAAAACTTTTGGCCCGATAGGATTGTCCATTGACTTCGATCGTTTGGGGATCAACAAATTTGGCTTTTCCGGAAATTTTATGTGAGCTGTCCCATTGATCGACACCTTTCAAGGTTGCACGAATAAAACGTTCTCTAAGGACATGCACACGTTGCATAACATCTGAAGTATCAATGACAGCGTTATGCTTTAAAGCAAGTTCTTCAGCAGTTTGAATATCATGCATGCGATTTGCAGAAGAGATTAGTAATTTACTTGGCATACAACCTACACGTGCACAGGTTGTATCCCATGGGCCATCATTGATAATTAAAATATTTTGGGTGTATTTAATGGCTTCTTTATAAGCGCTAATGCCAGCGGTTCCGGCACCAATGATGATGAGATCGTGCATTGATTACTCTTATGAGAATTATTTTATATAAGCTAGCATACAAAACATTTAGCTTACCTTTATTTACATAAAAGCTTAACTATGATTACATATCGCATAATAAATAAAGCATTGATAAAAACTCTAGAGATAGAGGATTTTGGGGATTAAAATGATTAGTAAACAATTAGGTATTAAATTATCTGCTCTTACTTTAGCACTAATGTTAGCAGGCTGCGGGGGCGGTGGAAGTGATGGTTACTATAATAATGGTGGCTCTAGTTCTGGAAATATTACTACGAACCCTAGCACAGGTGAAGAAGTAAAATCTGTTAATATTAGTACTATTCAATTGATTGATCGAAATGGTAACTTAACTCAGGCAATCGCAGCAGAAGGTGTAATCGCTAAAGTAAAAGTAACAGATCAGTCAGGTAAAGGCATTAGTGGTGCATTGGTTACATTTACAGTGACTGGTGGTGTTGTTTTAGGTAGTTCCAATGGTGCTGTTTTAACCAATACTAATGGTGAAGCGAGCATCTCTGTTAAACCTGAAAATATAAATACCAATGGTGCTTATCAAATTTCTGCAGTTGCAGATTTTGATGGTGTCCAAGCATCAACACAAGCACTTAATTTCTCACTTCAAGCAACCAATATTATTTTAGTCGATTTGACGGCAGCTAGTACTCAATTAGAGTCTGGTGGCTCAACAAATATCACGTTAAAAACGCAAGATGCAAATACAAAAATTAATCAGAATAATGTCAATGTAGAATTCACTGCAACATGTGGTAAATTTGAACCTGCTACAGTTGTTTCATCAAATCAAGGAAATGTTACGACATCATATAAAGCGATTGGTACAGATGGAAAGCTTTGTACAGGGACACAAAAAATTTCGGCAAAAGGTTTAAATATCCCAGAAGTTGGAATTGATGTCAGTATTAAGGCACTTCAAGCTAATTCACTAGTATATACATCTAGTAAAGTTAATTTGGGGATTAGAAAAAGTGGCTCAGCATCATCTGGTCAAATTGAATTTACTTTGTATGCAAATGGTGTACCTGTAGCAGATCAAGATGTTTTGATTGAGAAAGTACAAGCACCAGAAGATTTATCGTTCGTAACATTTGGAAATCAAAATAACAAAACTATAAAAAGTGATTCAAATGGTAAAGTAATTGTGAATCTTTATCCAGGAGATAAACCTGGGCCTGTAGAGATAAGAGCAACTTTAGTTTCAGACAAAAATGTTTCGGCTGTATCTAAAAATGTATCTGTATCCATTGGTCGAGTAACTCAAGATGGATTAAGCTTATCAGTATCTAAAAATTCATTACAGAATGTAATTGATGGTGATACTGCAACTATTACAGCGAGAATGGTTGATCGTACACGAAATCCTGTTCCAGATGGTACGGTAATTAGCTTTGTTTCGGAGGGGGGTAAGGTTGAACCTAATTGTTCAACAGTCCAAGGAGAGTGTTCTGTAACTCTAACAACACAAGAACCTCGTCCTTTAGATAATCGTGTGACTGTATTGGCTTATGTTGAGGGTGATAAAACCTTTACAGATTTAGATGGCGATAATCTATATACTAAAGGTGTAGATCAACTTCTTAGTAATATTGGTAGCTTTTTCCGTGACGATAACGAGGATAATCAATATAACAAAGATTATGGTATTGGTGAATTTCTTTATAATCGTGCGGTATTAGGCAACAAAGCGACTTGTGCTCCATCTGCAATAAAACAGCCGAATATCGCAGGCACATGTGACGATAATTTAGATACGGTTATTCGTCAGCAATTATTATTTGCATTTGCTGAAAATACACCAACTTTTACCAATGTGAACGCAAGTGGAAGTTTCTTATCTTTTAATATGTACGGAAATAATACTCAAAGTGTGCCTATGCCAACAGGTACAACAATAAGTGTTACGCCTGAGGATAATACAAAAGATAATAATTTATCTTGTACCGCAGAGTTAGCAACAGGAAGTTCACCTGTCGCAAATGTATTTAATCTTTTGACACCAACCACATTCAAAAATAGTAATCAAAGTTATTATGGCTATCGTCTAAAAGAATGTGCGGTAGGAGATACGTTGAAAGTTTCTGTTTCTTCGCCAGATAGTAAAGTATCAACGATTTATGTAGATTATCAATAGAAATTATATTTGTATAAAAAACAGCGCCTCGGCGCTGTTTTTTTATGGGAACTGAAATTTAAAAAAACTAAATTGATGTTCCCATACTCACACCCACAGTTGGCTTCAGGTTCATCGAGTTACACCCGGCAAAAGCTAAACTACAACACAAAATAATCAATAACTTATTCATGAATCAATCCTTGAGATTTGGCCTTATTAAACAAAGCTGCTGAACGAGTGCCACTACGGCAGATCAACAAAATCGGTTTAGGCAGCTCATTATAGTATCGAGCAAATTCTTCAATATTGGCCTGAGAAAGCTGGCCACTTACTACAGGCTGATAAATCACACTCACTTGAGATTTCTCCGCAATAGAGCGTAATTGACTCACCGTGACACTATTACCAGTTTCCTGATCAGGACGATTTACAATCACAGATTTGAAACCTTGCTGAATTAATTGCTCAAACTTATCCAATGTCATTTGCCCCGTAACACTCACCGTAGAGGTCAGTGCACGACTAAGATCCTGTGCAGCAAAAACAAGTGACGTACAGCTAAAACAGCTTACCAGTACGACACTTTTCCAAAATGATTTAGTCATCCAGCAGGTCCATCTGTTTTGCCAGTTGATATAAATTATTCGAGCGGTTTCCAGTACGGCAGAACATCAAGATGGGTTTTGGTAATTCATTATAATGATTGGCAAAAGTGCGTACATCAAGCTCAGTAATTTGACCAGCGACCACCGGCTGGAACACATAATCAAGACCTGCTGCACGTGCAGCTTCTTCGATTTGTGCACTGGTTGGCTGCTCAGAACCACCTTCCATGTCCGGGCGGTTGTTGATAATCGATTTAAAACCTTTCTCAACCACTTGGGTTACGTGTTCCGGACCAATTTGACCAGCAAAACCTACATTTTCGCTCATGACGCCACTCCATCATTTCATTTATATCGATATGCTTTATGATAGCATTAAGCTGAAAACATGCTGAACCTGTTCTGAAATTTTTATAAATGATGATAACCATAAGATAACGCAATGGAGCGCGTATGCAGGCTTATACAGTTGAACCACTGTATGTCAAAAGCGGTCAGGACGTGATTGCTGCCGATTTTTATCGGCCTAAAAATATAGAAAAACCGGCCGTGATCTTGATGGCCCATGGTCTGGCTGCCTTACGTCAATTTAAACTGGTGCAATATGCCCAGCGTTTTGCCAGTGCCGGTTATGCGGTAGTTTTATTTGATTATCGCTATTGGGGTGGTAGCACCGGACGCCCGCGTGAACTGGTGTCGATCAATGCCCAGCTCGATGACTGGCGAACCATGATCAGACATATTCAGGAACGCAAATCGATTGACAGTAAACGGATCGTGCTCTGGGGTACGGCCTTAAGTGGCGGACATGTACTGACACTGGCAGCGGAACTGAAAAATATTCAGGCGGCGATGGTACAGGTACCTTTTGTCGATGGTGCCGAAAGTGCTCAACTGTATCCTTTACAGCAACTCCCCAAGGCGCTTAAAGTTTCCAGTCAGGACTATATGGGGGCCAAGGTCGGTATGGCACCGAAGACCTTACCTGTGGTTGATCCGCATGAACTCTGTTTTATGCCGACGCAGGACAGTTATGAAGGTTATCTGTCGATTGTCAATCCGGATTATTACTGGAGTGGTCACATTCCTGCACGAGCATTCTTTAAGCTGATGCGTTATCGGCCGATTCAGCAGGTCAGAAAAATTACCATTCCGGTGCTATTTATTGCAGCGAAATCAGATAGTCTGATTCCAATTGAATCCAGTCGGGAAACTGCGACCAATATTGCGCCATTTGTGCAATATCATGAGTGGAATATCCGGCATTTTGATATTTATCATGGGGAATGGTTTGAAAAAGCAATTTCGACCCAATTAGAATTCTTACATCAACATATTGGAGTGCGCTAGATGATTATTGTATGTCCGGAATGTCTGGCCAAAAACCGTGTCCCTGAAGATAAACTCACTGCCAACCCTGCTTGTGGTCAATGTCCTCAAGCTCTGATTCCACTGACACCGATTGAGCTGAATGAACAGAATTTCAGCCAGTTTGTCACGCATAGTGAGTTACCGATCCTGATTGATCTCTGGGCAGAATGGTGTGGTCCCTGTAAAATGATGGCACCGCATTTTGCGACTGTCGCCCAGCAATATCCAAATGTGGTTTTTGCAAAAATTGATACCGAAGCGAATCCACGCTTAAGTTCAGCATTTAATGTTCGCAGTATTCCGACGCTGGTGTTGATGAATAAAAGCAACGAAATTGCTAGAATAAGCGGTGCATTACGGTCAAGCGAGCTGCAAAAATGGCTTGATCAGCAGTTAAATACCCAACCCTAATTCAAATGCCTGGAGTGAAAGTGTCAGATTCTCAAGTAAGACCAGAGGGGATTCTTTCCCTACAGACGATCGCAATGCCTGCAGATACCAACTGGAGTGGTGATGTCTTTGGTGGCTGGATCGTTTCACAAATGGACTTGGCAGGCGCGATTCACGCAGAACGATTTTCAAAGGGACGTTGTGCCACGATTTCGATTAACCAGATGACTTTTCTGGTTCCAGTCAAAGTGGGGGACGTGATTAGTTGTTATACCAAAATTCTCAAAGTTGGCAAGACATCTATCCAGATGGAAATTGAGGTTTGGGACAGTCATGATGATTCACGTCCACCGATTCGTGTGACCGAAGGTGTATTTACCTTTGTGGCTGTCGATGTCAAAGGTAACAAACGTCTGATTCCAGACGAAGCTAAACAAAAGTTTCTAGAATCACAGCCTGCATAATAATTTGCTCGAAATAAAAAATCCCAGATTTGATATCTGGGATTTTTGTGTCTGTATGACAGAATTATGATTTTTTCAGCTGATTTTTGGCCACCCATGCCCAGAGCATTTCACATTGAATCGGGGCTTCACCTGACTCATCCGTGACGGTAACCTGAACCAGTGTGTCGCCTTTATCCGAGTTTTGCATCAAGGCTTGCTGCTCGGGCGTGAGCGTAGCAATTGCCGTCATGGCACCGTGCGTCGGGCGTTTAAAATCAATCTTTAAGCTTTTGATCAGTACAATTGCCGTATCCGGCACATTCATCGCAGTGACAAAACCGGTTGCGGTTTCTGCCAATAAAGCCATGGCACAGGCATGTACCTGACCAATATGGTTTTGCATGGCTTTATGATTGGCGATTGTGACCACGACTTTTGCTGGACTCAGCTCTACATAGCGAATTTTCGCTGATCCCACCATGGGTACCACACGGCCAAAAGTTTTACTCAGTAAAGCACTGCGTATACTTTGCGGTAATCTGGAAGTGGCATTCACCAGTTTGGTCAGTCGATTGCGATGCGTCATAATCCCTTCTTCAAGACACAGTACTGTCTTAATCTTTAAAGTTATTGAACTGTAAAGGCAAACCAAATTGCTGTTCTTTTAGGTATGCCATCACTTGCTGCAAGGTATCGCGTTTTTTATCAGTCACACGAATCTTGTCGCCCTGAATAGAAGATTGCGCCTTAATCCCACTTTCTTTAATGGCTTTATTAATTTTTTTTGCGGTATCTGAGTCAAGACCATCTTTAAGCTTGATCACCTGAATCACATTTTTGCCAGAAGCTGTCATTTTTTGTGGATCAAGTGCCTGAATATCGACTTTGCGTTTAAAGAAATGACTTTCCAGCATGCTATAGACTTGTTCACATTGGAAATCGCTTTCAGTCGAGATTTTGATTTCCTTGTTCTTTTCATTCAGTTCAATAGAAACGTCCTGACCACGGAAATCAAAGCGGGTCGCAATTTCTTTTTGGGTGTTTTGAACTGCATGATTTACTTCAAAAATTTCTAATTCAGAAACAATATCGAAAGAAGGCATAGTTTAGACCTTTACAAAGGGAAAGAATATCTGAGATGCTAGGGATGTTTTCTTCATTTGCCAAGTGTTGTTTACATCAAAGGAGTGCGCAATGATCCGTAATCAAGAAATTACAACATTTGAGTTCCCAGAAAATGCAATTATCTGGGATGTACGCGATTCAAGTGCTTTTGCTGAAGCACACGTGAAAGGGGCGGTAAATCAGCCCATTAACGATCTTTCAGCAGAAAGCCTAACTCAGGTGTCAGCGGATCAACCCATTTACATCTTGTGTGGTGGGGGCAGTAAAGCTCCACGTGCTGCTGAAAAGCTAGAGGGTTTTGACAGCTCACGTGAATATGTCATTCTGATGGGTGGTACTCGTGCTGCCCGTGATGCAGGCTTACCGCTTGAACAGAATGCATAAAGCTTTCTGTTAATAAAAAAAGCGCCACAAGGCGCTTTTTTTATGGGTGAGATGTATTTTCCCTTTTCTTTTAGGAGAGGGAGAGGTAAGAAATTTCCATAATATCAAATAAAACCCTCACCCTAGCCCTCTCCCATAAGGCATAGGTATCTACACAATTTCCGAGCTTTGCGTTAAATTGAAGAGCATGCTCTTCAATTTAACATCTCTGGTCTGGATCAGCGTCTTGTCAAACGCTATAACGGCCTTGTAAAACTCAATATGA